>DATCRS010000076.1:0-10905 GCA_036568845.1 Devosia sp.
CGGGAACGTCGACGATCGGGGGCTCGATCGCCGGCTCAACCGCGCTGGTCGGCGGCTTCGATGTCGATCTCGCCGAGGACTGGACGCTCGGCCTCCTCGCTTCCATGGGGAGCTCGGCCATCACGGCCGGCAACGCTTCAACGGACTCCTTCGACCTCTCTGCAGGGCTCTATGGCGCGAGGGAGTGGGGCAGGCTGGCGCTGCGCTTCGGCGGCAGCCTTACCCATCACAGCGTCGGTTCGCGGCGGCGAGTCACTGGACCAGGCGTCGATGAGATGCTTGTCGGCTCGTACGGTGCTCTCACCGGCCAGTTTTTCGCGGAACTGGCGCAGGAGTTCGATTTCGGCCCCGTCGGCCTCGAGGTGTTCGGCGATGTTGCCTACGCCCGGCATATGTCGCCGGGCTTCACCGAAACCGGCGGGGCAGGGGCGCTGACGGTGGCCGCCTCCTCATCGGATGCCATCGATACCACGCTCGGCGCCCGCATCACTCAGCAGGTCGCGATGGGCACGCGGCTCATGACGCTTGGCGCAACTATCGGTTGGAAGCACCGCTGGACCGCCGTGCCGACCACGTACAACAGCTTTGCCGGGGCCGCCCCGTTCCCGGTCGCGGGCATCTCCACTGCCGGCAGCGCCCTTGTCGCCGGCGCCAACCTCCGCCTCGATCTCGACGAACAGAGCGGCCTCGACGTCGCCTACGCCTTCGAATGGGGCTCCACCGGCGCCGCCCACTCGTTCAGCGCAAAGTATGCGCATCGGTTCTGAGGTCGGCCGTCAACAACCGTTTGCTTCCGAGCAGGTGACGCCGTTGATGCCCTCTTGACGAAACCGAAACAAAATGAGAACAAAAGGCAAACATGTGATGCACATTTCACCCCGCGCAGAATCGTTGTCTGTGGCCGGCGGTTGTGAAACAACGGAGACCGACAATGGCTGGAAACGCGGCACTGCGCGTAGTTGAAGGTGGTTCCATGGACAAGGACAAGGCGCTTGCCGCCGCGCTGAGTCAGATCGAGCGCAATTTCGGCAAGGGCTCGGTCATGAAGTTCGGCGAGGGCGCGATCCAGCAGATCGAGTCGATCTCGACCGGCTCGCTCGGCCTTGACGTCGCGTTGGGCATCGGTGGCCTTCCGCGCGGCCGTATCGTCGAGATTTTCGGGCCGGAAAGCTCGGGCAAAACCACCCTGACGCTGCATGTGATCGCCGAAGCGCAGAAGGCCGGCGGTATCGCGGCCTTCATCGACGCCGAGCATGCGCTCGATCCGGTCTATGCCAGGAAGCTCGGGGTCAAGGTCGACGAGCTCCTCATTTCCCAGCCCGATACCGGCGAGCAGGCGCTGGAAATCGCCGACACGCTGGTCCGCTCCGGCGCCATCGACGTGCTGGTGGTCGACTCCGTCGCGGCGCTCACCCCCAAGGCCGAGCTCGAAGGCGAGATGGGCGATTCTATGCCCGGCCTGCAGGCGCGCTTGATGAGCCAGGCGATGCGCAAGCTCACCGCCTCGATTTCCAAGTCGAAGGCGATGGTGATCTTCATCAACCAGATCCGCATGAAGATCGGCGTGATGTACGGCTCGCCGGAAACCACCACGGGTGGCAACGCGCTCAAATTCTACTCTTCGGTCCGCCTCGACATCCGCCGCATCGGCGCGATCAAGGAACGCGAGGAGGTCATCGGCAACCAGACGCGCGTGAAGGTGGTCAAGAACAAGCTGGCTCCTCCGTTCCGCCAGGTCGAGTTCGACATCATGTATGGCGAGGGCATCTCCAAGACCGGCGAGCTTTTGGACCTGGGCGTCAAGTCCGGCATCGTCGAAAAATCCGGTGCCTGGTTCTCCTATGACAGCCAGCGCCTGGGGCAGGGCCGTGAAAATGCGCGGCAGTTTTTGAAGGACAATCCGCAAGTCGCCGATGCCATCGAAAAGTCGGTGCGCGAGAGCTCCGGCGTCCTCAGCGAAGCGCTGCTGGTCGGACCGGAAGGCGACGAAGCGGCCGAGAACGACGAGTGAGACGGGCATAGAACCCGGTCCATCGCAGGGAGTTTTGAAAGGGCGCCGGTTTCCGGCGCCCTTTTCACTTGCCTCCATGTCCCCGCATTGCTGGACAGAGCCGCAAGCTGCGCGATAGAAGGCCAGATCATCGTTTGATGGCGGGGCCGCGGTCCCGCCTTTTGCTGCCAAGAAGAGTTCTCATGACCACGAGCGTGAACGACATCCGGTCCAGCTTCCTCGGCTATTTCGAGAAGAACGGCCATGAGGCCGTGGCTTCGAGCCCACTGGTGCCGCGCAACGATCCGACGCTGATGTTCACCAATGCCGGCATGGTGCAGTTCAAGAACGTCTTCACCGGGATCGAGAAGCGCGACTACGTGCGGGCCACGACCTCGCAGAAGTGCGTGCGCGCCGGCGGCAAGCACAACGATCTCGACAATGTCGGCTACACCGCGCGCCATCACACCTTCTTCGAGATGCTCGGCAACTTCTCGTTCGGCGACTATTTCAAGGAACGCGCGATCGAGCTCGCCTGGAATCTCCTCACCAAGGAGTGGGGTCTGGCCAAGGAGAAACTGACGGCGACGATCTACGAGGACGACGACGAGGCAATGGCGCTCTGGAAGAAGATCGCCGGTCTGCCCGAGGACCGCATCGTGCGCCTCGGCGCCAAGTCGAATTTTTGGCAAATGGGCGACACCGGCCCTTGTGGCCCGTGCTCGGAAATCTTCTACGACCACGGCGAAAAGTACTGGGGCGGCCCTCCGGGCTCGCCCGAGGAAGATGGCGACCGCTTCGTCGAGATCTGGAATCTCGTCTTCATGCAGTTCGAACAGTTCGCCGACGGTACCCGCGTAAACCTGCCGAAGCCATCGGTGGACACCGGCTCGGGTCTCGAGCGCGTCGCCGCGGTGATGCAGGGTACCAACAACAACTACGAGATCGACCTCTTCCGTGCCCTCACCTCGGCGGCGCAGCAGGCGATCGGCTACAATGACGACCCCAAGAACCCGAGCCTTCGCGTCATCTCGGACCACCTGCGCTCGATGAGCTTCCTCATCGCCGAGGGTGTGCTGCCCTCGAACGAGGGCCGGGGTTATGTGCTGCGTCGCATCATGCGTCGCGCCATGCGTCATGCGACCCTGCTCGGCGCCACCGATCCGGTCATCCACAAGATCGTCCCGACCCTCGTCCGCGAGATGGGCCAGGCCTATCCCGAGCTCGTCCGCGGCGAGCAGATGATCGAGGAAACCGTCCGGCTCGAGGAGCAGCGCTTCCTCAAGACGCTGAGCCGCGGCCTTGCCATCCTCGACGAGGCTACTGCCGACCTCAAGCAGGGCGACATGCTCGAGGGCGTCACCGCCTTCAAGCTCTATGACACCTACGGCTTCCCGCTCGATTTGACGCAGGACGCGCTTCGCAACCGCGGCATCAATGTCGATCTCTCGGGCTTCGAAGACGCCATGGCCAAGCAGCGCGCCGAGGCGCGGAAGAGCTGGGCCGGCTCGGGCGAAGCCAGCGAAGACAAGGTCTGGTTCGCGGTTGCCGACAAGGTCGGTCCGACCGAGTTCCTGGGCTATGAGACCGAGACTGCCGAGGGCGTGGTCACCGCTCTGGTCAAGGGCGGCCAGATGGTCGACCAGCTGACGGTCGGCGACGAGGGCTATGTCATCCTCAACCAGACGCCCTTCTATGGCGAAAGCGGCGGCCAGGTCGGCGACACCGGCACGCTCTCGGGCGAGGGCAACGCCGCCGACGTGCTCGACACGGTCAAGCACAACGGTGTCTTCGGCCACAGGGTGAAGGTTACCGCCGGTACGCTGAAGGTCGGCACGCCGCTTGGGCTTATCGTCGATCACCAGCGCCGCTCGGCGATCCGCGCCAACCATTCGGCCACGCACCTGCTGCACGAGGCGCTTCGCCTCGTCCTCGGCGACCACGTCGCGCAGCGTGGCTCGCTGGTCTCGCCCGACCGACTGCGCTTCGATTTCGTCCACACCAAGCCGATCACGCCGCAGGAGCTGGCGCAGGTCGAAGAGCTGGCCAACGACATCGTCCTGCAGAATTCTCCGGTCGAGACGCGCCTCATGGGCGTCGAGGAAGCCAAGGAGTCCGGCGCCCGCGCGCTGTTCGGCGAAAAGTATGGCGACGAGGTTCGTGTGGTGTCGATGGGTGATCCTACCGGCAACGCCGTGGGCTGGTCGGTCGAACTCTGCGGCGGCACCCATGTGCGGCGCACGGGCGACATCGGCATGATCACGGTGCTGGGCGATTCCGGCGTGGCCGCCGGCGTCCGCCGCATCGAGGCGCTCACCGCCCGCGGCGCGCGGCATCATGCGCGCACCAATGCCAACCTTGTGGCCTCCGCCGCAGACATCCTGCGCGTCGGCCCGACCGAGGTGCTGAACCGCATCGAAGCGCTGCAGGAAAACCTCAAGAAGTCCGAGCGCGCGCTGAGCGAAGCGAACAAGAAGCTGGCGCTCGGTGGTGGAAGCGGAGCAGCCGAGGCTCCGGCCGACAACAAGGTCAACGGCGTCACCTATGTCGGCCGCGCCGTCGAGGGCATCTCACCCAAGGACGTGAAGGGGCTCGTCGATACCGAAAAGAAGCGTATCGGCTCGGGCGTCGTCACTGTCGTCCTCAAGGGTGAGGACGGTCGCGGGACCGTCGCGGTCGGCGTCACGGACGACCTGACATCGAAATACTCGGCAGGCGAGCTGGTAAAATTGGCAACAGCCGCGCTCGGGGGGCAGGGTGGCGGTGGCCGTCCCGACATGGCTCAGGGCGGCGGCCCCGACGGCTCGAAATCCGCCGAAGCCATCGCCGCGGTTCGCGGAGGTCTTTGAGCGTTAAGACGCTCGACGGTTCCGTCGGTCGGGTAGCTTTCTAAGCTGCTCGCCTGCGGTACTGATCCAGCCGCGCACGAGCGTTTTCCTGGCGTGCCAAGTCGGCAAGTTCCTTGGATACAACGCGTCGGCCAACCGGCCAGAACGAGATTCCGGCCAGCTTGAACGCCTGCAGTCCGAACGGTATGCCAATAAGCGTCAGACAGCTCAGAATTCCCGCAAATAGGTAGGACACGAATAGGAGCGCCCCAAAGGTACACGCCCAGATCACGTTCGCGATGAAGCCGACCGTACCGGTCAAAGCTGTACCTGAAGTGAGACCGCGGTCATCGAGCTCTCTTACGTGAACTACATCCTTGCCAAATGGCCACGCTGACAGCATGGCCATCTGCAGTGCGGCGATCGTCAGCGGAACTCCTACAATCGAAACTGCAAAGATGGCTGCTCCGATCAGCCATAGTAGCGCGATGTACCAGCCGCCGAGAACAAACCAAATTACATTTCCAGCAAAGCGCACGTTATCCCCCTCTTGTGCCGACCTGATATGCTTACTGCTGTTATCGACGGAGCGGAAGCAATTTGAGTCTCGTCAGTCGGGTGTCGAACTGTCGCTCGTCTCTAGACCTCCGGCGGGCCGGGGATCGGCGGCGGCTCGGGCTGCGCGCCTTTCTTGCGGGCGCGGTATTCGGCGAAGCGCCCGGCAATGCGTGTCCGCGCCCCATCGACGAAGATTGCCCCGATGCCTGCGACCACCACAACAGCGAGTCCGACCAGCCCCAACTCGTCCGGCACCTCGGCAAAGAAGATTGCGCCGAGCACCAGGGCCCAGACGATCTGGGTATATTGCATCGGCGCCACCCGGCTCGCCGGGGAGTTGGCGATGGCGGCGATCTGCAGGACATAGCCCAGCCCACCGAGCAGGCCGCACACGGCCATGATAACAAGCTCCCAAGCGTTCGGCGGCCGGAAGCCAAGTGCCACCAGCATCAGGACGTTGAAGCCGATGGTATAGAGCGTTGGCAGCATGAAGAGGCTGACGCGGCGCTCGCTGCCGGAAATGAGCCGAGTCAGCGTCGTCGCTATCGCCGCTGCGGTCGCGCAGAGCAGCGCAGTCACATGCCCGAGTTCGATCTCCCGGAAGCCTGGCCGCACCACCAGCAGCACGCCGGCAAAGCTCACCAGCACCAGCAGCCAGCGCTCGAGTCCCACCTCTTCCTTGAGCACGACCACCGACAGGATGGTGATGAACACCGGGATCAGGAACACGAGGCAGTAGGCCTCTGCCAGCGGGATGGTGATGAACGAGTAGGTGATCGAAACGCTGGAGGTGACGCGCAGCGCGGCGATGATGTGCATCCGCCAGGGGTTGCGGAACTGGAAGGTGCCCCTCCACCCCTCGGCCTTCGGTTTGGCAAAGAGCCCGGGCAGCAGTGAAAAGATGGTCGAAAACAGACCGATCTCGAAGATCCCGACCGACTGGCCCAGTGCCTTGATGATGGCGTCGGCCCAAGCATAGACGGCGTAGCAGACGAGGGCGAGCACAACGCCGAGTTGGACGAGCGGGGGCTTGGCCATGGCTCAGTCCTTCTGCCCCCGCTTGGGATCGTCGCCCAAGGGAGGGCTGACCTCTGCCGAAACCGTCGCCGGTCCCGCGCCTGCGGAAAGGCGAGAGAAGATGCGGATGCGAGTCTCGTCCGAGAGCACGTTGAGAATGCCGCCGGTCGCCACGACCACGAGGCCGACATAGGCGACGAGGTCGGGGTACTCGGCAAAGAAGATTGCGCCGAACAGGATCGCCCAGAGGATCTGGCTATATTGGCCCGGCGCGATCTGGCTCACCGGTGCGCGGCGCGTCGCGGCGATGAACAGCAGGTTGCCAGTGCCGCCCAGGCCGCCAATGGTGATGAGCAGTGCAAATTCCTGCCAGGTCGGCCAGTGGAAGCTCGGCAGCATCAGGATGCCGTTGACGACGACGATGTAGCCCAAAGGCAGGCCGATCAGGCTCACGCGCTTTTCCACCGGCGCGACCTTGCGCAGCACAGTGGTCGTCACCGCGCCCAGCACGGCTGCCGCGAGTGCGGCCAGGTGGCCGGCGCCGAGTTCGCGGAAGCCCGGCCGCACCACCAGCAGCACGCCTGCAAAGCTCGCGGCGAGGAACAGCCAGCGCTGCCAGGTGACCCTTTCGTCAAGCAGCCGCGAGGAGAGGAAGACCACGAAGATCGGCGCCAGGAAGGCGATGGAATAGGCTTCCGCCAAGGGAATGTGGACGAAGGCGAAGATGATGCAGAGGTTGCCGCCAAGTCCGGTCAGCGCCCGAAGGTTCACCAACCAGGGATGGCGCATCTGCCAGAAGAGGTGCCAGTGCTCGTTCTTCGGCTTGGTGAAGATCACCGGCAGGAACGAGAACAGTGCGGTCCAGAAAGCGATCTCGAAAACCGAGAGGCTGCTGCCGAACCCTTTTATGATCGCGTCACAACAGGAATAAAGCAGATAGGCGGCAAGCGAAAAGAGGACGCCGGAGGGCATCGCGGGAAAAATCCGGAAAAGCAAGGGACTCAGAACGAGTACCCGTTTGTCTTATGCCCTAGCCGAGATGGCGTCGATGCCGCTATGCACAAAAAGTCGGCACAGTCACTGTCCGGTAACTGCGGGGCCGATCAGTTCGATCTTGTTGGTCCAGATGTACCCAGTAAACCCCTCAGGGACCTGGGCGAGTTCCTCAAGTGTATCGATGCCGTTGGTGCCAGGGTCGCCCGCTTCATAGGGCCCAAGCAGGATCACCTCGGTGCCGGCGTCCCGCATGCGCTGGAGGAAGAGGTTGGGCCAGCCCCAGGCGAGCCAGGCCAGATTGATCGGCAGCATGATCGCCGTGTTGCGGCAGATATCGGGAACGTATCCGGACCAACCGAGCGCCAGGTACTGCACGAGGCAGTTCATCACGTCGCGACTGGCGAAAGCGACGAGCGGCTGCCCTCTGCTGTCTGGCCCGATTAGTTCCCGAGCCCGGTAGGTCGGTGGACGGCCGCCGTAGACACCCCAGATGAGGTCGCGCCACTCGGGTTGGGTCTTGACGAGGTCGGCGAGCATATCGCCCTCGCGCTCCTCGTTACTCTTGTAGTTGACGAGGAATTTCCGCTTGGGGAAGGCGGAGAAGACTTCCCTGATCTCAGGCATCAGGCCAACGCCCTTGCCGCGGAACGGGAAGGTCTTGCCGCCATCGGCGGTGTAGCCATAGCCGACGTCCAGCGTCTTCAAGTACGCCATGTCGTGGCTGCGTGTCTCCCCCTTGCCCTCCGTGCGGCAGTCGATGGTCCAATCGTGCATCACCGCGAACTGGCCGTCCGTGGTGGGGTGCACGTCGAACTCGACGAGGTCCGCGCCGGCCGCGAACGCAGCTTCAATCGAGGGCAACGTGTTCTCGAGATAGTCGTGCGTCGGCCGATCGATGCGCGTGGCGCTGCAGCCGTTATTGCCGAGACCGGTCGAGTCGAAGTTCTGGTGCACGCCGCGATGCGCGATGAGCTGGATGCCGCCCTCTGGCGGCGCCACCCGCCAGTGCGCGTTGAAGAGATAGGTGCCGGCAGCGACCACCATGATCGCGACCAGGATGCGCTTCAGCCACTTCCACAAGATTTGCCCCTCCACACGCAGGAGGAGTCGTGGCGATTCCGGGCTGAAATGTGTCAGCAGCCGAGCTTTAGTCCCTGGAATTCGGCGGCGCACTGGATGCGACGGACGGTGGCCATTTCTTCTGCCGTCGCCGGCAAGCCATCGGTCCGCACGACGATGATGCGGACCACTGCAGCAGCGTCGCCATTGGCAAAGCCGAACCAGGAGAACGGCGTCCCGTCGGCATAGGCGCCTTCACGGACGAAGCCGACCTCGGTCACGGCGTCGTTGCTGAAGGTAACGCCCGCGCCAGGCGCCGCTACCGCGCTGTCGAACAGTTGCTTCGGCCCGGTCTGCTCGAAGACGAAGACATTGCCGATCTGCGAGATGCGGCTCGAGGCGGTCGATGCGACCGTGACCAGTTCCGGGTCCATCGACGGGAGCAATGGCGGCAGTGCCGTGAAGAACCGGTTGGCCAGCACATCAACCTCTCCGGGCAGGTCTAGGTCGTCGATAGGCACGCCGACCGGTAGGAAGTAATGATTCATCGGCCCCTTCTGCAGGATGCGCTTCACCGGATTGCGGCCCGGGCCGGCGCTGGACCAGCCGTCGATGCGGTTGAAGAACGTCGTGCCGGCCTCGAGATGGCCATCGAGTCCCGGGTTCCAGAACAGCGAGATCTCGTAGTCACCATCTGTGGCGGCCGAAGCCGAGGTGATGCCGCAGCCACCGATGTCGAGCAGGTTGTCGTTCCAGTGGTAGCCGGCAACCGTGCCGCCAAACTCGGTCGTTCCGATATCGTCCTGCCAGGGGACGTCGATCCAGTTCTGCAGCGTCAGCGGGTCAGAGCGGGTGTCGATGGCCAGCAGCCGCAGACAGGCGTTCTTTACGGCGGAGGGCAGGTCAGTGATCCAGCCCTCGGCCGGGGTTGGGGGCAGGGCCGCGCGGATGAGGTAGTAGTCGTCGGCCGCGAGGACATTGTAGAGGTCGTTGGGACCCTTGCCGACCATGTAGGAAAGAATTTCTGGGTCGACGTTCCACTTGACCAGCTCCTGCACCATCAGCGCGAGGCTGTCGCGGCTTTCGCTCATGATTTCGGTAGCGCCACGCTCCTCCAGCGCCTGCAGGAATGAGGCCTCGTCGCGATAGGGCGCATGGAAGCCGACAATGCCGCCGGGTTCGATCTGCCGGTCGATATAGGTCCCGAGGCCCTGCATCGAGGCATAGCCGGAGCCACCGAGGAAGGCGAAGGCGCAGGCCGAGTAGCAGCTCATCCCGCGTTCGACGACGGTGGCGATATGGTTCTCGCGGAGGAAATCGGCGAGCGCCAGGCCTTCGCCGTAGTTCCCGCCGGGGCCGTTCATGGTGAGGACAGCCGTCGACGCGCCGTCGGGTCCCGAGCACTCGATACGGCAATGGACAAAGCTTTCATAGATGCCGCGCAGGGTGTCGACATCGCCGGCATACGTCTCGCCCTCGTAGTGAATGTGCGGTACCGGCTGGGCCGCTGAATATTGCATAGAGACGATCGAGATCGTTGCAGCATTGGCCGAAGTGACGCCGGCAACGGCCAGCGCTGCAGCAAGCAGATAGGTCTGCATAGGATGGTTCCCCCGAACTCCCAAGGACTGTTCTAAGGGGTAGGACGCCGCGACCGCAATGTTCCTTGGGGCGCGACATCACAAATTCGCGTCAGCTCTCGAGGTCGACCCTGCCGCCTGAGCTCTCCTCGATTTCCGTCGTCTTCGGAGTGCCGCGGACCTTGATGTCCGATCCGCTCGAGGCTTCCGCCTTCAGCGCTCCATTGGCGTGCAGTTCCACGTCGGAGCCGCTGGAGGCGTTCACTGTGGCGTCGGTGCAGGCGAGGTCCTCGAAATCGATGTCCGCTCCGCTGGAAGCATTGACAGTCACGGTTGCGCAGGTGCCGTTGGCACTGAGGTCGGAGCCGCTTGAAGCGTTGGCGTTTATCGAGACGGCCCGGAGATCGGTTGCCTTGAGTTCGGCGCCGCTCGACGCTTCGATCGAAATGGCCTCGCCCGACATGCCGCTCACATCGACATCGGAGCCGGCGCTGGCTGCAGCTGACGTGAGCGCGGGCACCGCGATGGTCAGCTTGGTCTTGGGGTCGCCGAGGCCCTCGAACAGGCTGAAAAGGTCCAGGTCCCAGTCGCGCCAGACCTTCAGAGTACCATTCTGGACGTCGATCTTCAGCTCATCGAGATGGGATTCGTCCGGCGCCGTGGCCTTGATGCTCTGCGTGCCGCCGACGGTCACCTCGGCATCGATGCCAGATGAGATGTCGATGGCGGTGAATGCCGGGAGATCGTAGGTGCGCTCGGCGGCAAGGCCCATGGCTGGTGCCAAGGTGACCAGTGCAATCGCACCGGCGGTCAGAATGAGCTGCTTCATGTTGCCCTCTCTCGCAGTAATGAGGGTCAACTGGGAGGTGTATTACCT
>DATCRS010000077.1:0-5099 GCA_036568845.1 Devosia sp.
GCCTGTTACCGCCTGGGTCTTTGCCATTGCGCGTTACAAGCTCATCGATCACTTCCGGCGTCATAAGGTACGGGCGACGGTGCCGCTCGAAGAGGATTCGGCGCTCTTTGCCGCTGACCACGCGGCGGACGTGGCTTCGCGACATGACTTGCAGGCGGTCCTTGCGACGATCCCAGCCCGTCCGGCGGAGCTCATCAGGCAGGTGCGCATCCAAGGCGCCACAGTCTCGGAGGCCGCCCAGGCGGTCGGCATGACCGAGTCGGCGGCGAGGGTTTCGATCCATCGCGGCCTGCGTGCCCTTGTTGCGCGGTTTTCGGAAGGGGGCGAGCGATGAGCGACGAGTTGCTCGACCGGCTTGCGGACCAACTCACCCCGGTGCGGCGAGGCACCGTCCGCGCTTGGCTCGTAGTTGCGGTCGTGGCCGGCGTCCTCGCCGCCGCTGCGATCATGGTGCCCTGGCTGGGCCTCCGCCCCGACCTGGCGCGCGCGGTGACGACGCCCATCTTTTGGAGTAAGTTCGCCTTCACGCTGGTGCTGCTGGGGCTAGGTTTCTGGGCGGCCCATCGGCTGGCTCGGCCCGGCGGCAGCCTCCGGGCACCAGTCTTCGGCGTTCTGGGCCTGATCGCGGTCACAGCCGCAGCGGGTATCGTGCAGATCCTTCTCGCCGAGCCCGGCCGGGTGCGCGCACTCGTCCTCGGCGGCAGCGCCCTGGTCTGTCCGTTCTACATCGTGGCGCTGTCACTTCCCGTACTGGTCGCAGCCGTGCTGGTCATGCGGCGCCTGGCGCCGACAAACCTGCCGGCCGCCGGTTTCGCGGCCGGTCTCCTCGCTGGGGCGGCGGGCGCCTGGGTCTACGCCTTTCACTGCACTGAGAGCGGGCTGCCGTTCATCACGCTTTGGTATACCACCGGCATACTCGCGGCCGCGCTGATCGGCGCGGCCCTCGGCCGGTGGCTGCTCCGCTGGTAGCGTCTACTCGGCGCGGGCGGCCCAGTTGACGCCGCGGCGGAGGATGGTGGCCATGTTGGGGTTCTCGAACTCGCTGGCGCGATGGCCCAGCGTCGAGTGGAACACTTTTCCGGTGCCGTAGAGCCGCTTCCAGACGACCGGCATCACGACACCTGCAGTCCAGGCAGCATGCTGGCCGGAGAAGGTAGTCGTCGCAAGGACCTCAACGGAGGGGTCCATGTGCATGTAGTACTGCTCGGACGTGTAGGGGAACGAGGCCGGGATACCCTGCATGATCGGATCGTCGGGCTTGGTCACGTCGACGGTGTAGTCGATGATGTTGCCCGGGTGCGCCACCCACTGGCCGCCGACGACGAACTGATAGTCCACCGCCTCGCGGAACGCGTCGCTCATGCCGCCGTGGTGGCCGGCCAGGCCGACGCCGCCTTCGATCGCCTTGACGAAATTGGCGAGCGGCTCCTTCTCGATCTTGCTCATGGTGTAGATCGGCACGATGAGGCTCAATTCACGGATGGCCGGATCGGCGAGCACGTTGAGGTCGGTCTCCACACGGACCGAGAAACCGTCCTCGTGCAGCCAGCGGCGGTAGACCGCCGCGCACTCCTCCGGGTCGTGCCCGTTCCACCCACCCCAAACGATCAAAGCACTGCGCATGCGAGACGACTCCTCCGAACAAGCGGCGCGGAGCTTATCTCAAACCGAGCCGGAAGCCAGCCCGCCCAAACAGGCTATCTGCCGATGAGGCCGACGGTGTGCATCACCACGAACTTGATGCCGGCAAGGACCAGCAGGACGGCAAGGAAGGCAATGACGCCGACAACGATCAGCACCGCCGTTCCAGCGCGTCGCAGGCGCGTTCGCTTCGGCCGAGTGACTGGGACCTCCACCATCAGGCTTTGCAATGAAACGCTCATTTCTGCCTCGCGTCATGCGCGTCCCGAAAGCCGGGACGACAGGGACGAGGCTACGCTCCGCGTCCTTGCCAAATGTGATCGGGATCAAATGCCGGCCGGCATTTCCGCAGGCTTGGTTGATTTTGCGTGAAACACGGAAGCCACGGCCGATTGCCTGCCCAAAGTCCTCGCGCTACGGTTCGCGTCCCACTGAAGTTGCGGGTGGCGGAAAAGGGGGAACTCACCGAGCGGTGTAATCGCGGCGTTGCAATGCAGTGAGAAAAGAGAGGTCCGGCTCACGGACGGCAACCAACAAGGACAGGGAAATGAAGAGACACTGGATAAGCCTTCCATTCCTCACGCTCGCGGCCGGCTTCGCCGCGCCCGCGCAGGCCGACTTCACCCTCAACATCCTGCACATCAACGATTTCCACTCGCGCTTCGAGTCGATCACCGGCAGCGATTCGACCTGCAATGCCGAGGGCGAGGCCAAGGGCGAATGCTTTGGCGGCGTGGCGCGTTTGAAGACCGCCATCGACCAGCAGAAGAAGGAAGCCAAGGACGCCGGGCAGAACGTCGTGCTGCTCTCGGCGGGCGATAATTTCCAGGGTTCGCTGTTCTACACCCAGTACAAGAGCCAGATCGTCGCCGACTTCATGAACGACATGGGCTTTGATGTCGTCGCCACCGGCAACCATGAGTTCGACGATGGTCCGGAGGAATATGCCAAGTTCCTCGCAGCGGCGAAGTTCCCGATCATCGGCGGCAATTTCGACACCAGCGGTGAACCGAGCCTCGGGGGCCGGCCGATCGGCGTCCACATCCTCACCATCGCTGGCGAGAAGGTCGCCTTCGTCGGCGCCACCACCGAGGAGACGCCGGAAATCGCCAGCGTCGGCAATGTCGCCTTCGAGAGCGTCACCGACTATGTGCGCGGCGCCGTCGAAGCGCTGGAGAAGGCCGGCATCACCAAGATCGTGGTGCTCTCGCATATCGGCTACAACCAGGATCAGGAACTGGCCAAGACCGTGGCGGGCATCGACCTTATCGTCGGCGGTCACTCGCACACCTTCCTCGGCACCGGCGAAGGCGAGGGCGGACCGTATCCGACCATGGTTGCCGGCCCCGACGGGACGCAGGTCGCCGTGGTCCAGGCCGGCCAATACGGCAAGGTGTTGGGCGATCTCACCATTACCTGGGACGATGCTGGCAAGCCGACCTCGGTGACCGGTGCGCCGATCCTGCTCGATGCGTCCATCACACCGGACCAGGGCTTTGTCGATCGCGTCGCCGAGGCCGGCAAGCCGCTCGAGGCACTCAAGGCCAAGGTGATCGGTACTGCGGCCGAAGCCATCCAGGGCGACCGCAATGTCTGCCGCGTCATGGAATGCTCGATGGGCAACCTCGTTGCCGACGCGCAGCTCGATCGCGTCGCCGACCAGGGCATCACGATCTCTATCGCCAACTCGGGCGGGCTGCGCGCTTCCATCGATGCGGGCGAGATCACGATGGGCGAAGTGCTGACGGTGCTGCCGTTCTCGAACACGCTCGCCACCTTCCAGCTCACCGGGGCCGACCTCGTCGCCTCGCTCGAGAATGGCGTGAGCCAGATCGCCGACGTCGCAGGCCGCTTCCCGCAGGTCGCCGGCCTCAAGTACACCTTCGATGCGTCCAAGGAGGTCGGCTCGCGCATCTCCGACGTGCAGGTGAAGGAAGGCGACGCCTGGGTTCCGATCGACCGGGCCAAGACCTACGGCATGGTCACCAACAACTTCGTCCGTGGCGGCGGCGACGGCTATGCGCTGTTCAAGTCCAACGCCACCGATGCCTATGATTTCGGCCCGCCGCTCGAGCAGGTCGTGGCGGACTATATCGCCAAGCTGGGCGGCACCTACACGCCCTACACGGACGGCCGCATCACCGACGCGACCCCGGCGGCTCCGGCTGAGCCTGCGGCGCCCACTGAAACGCCAGCTGCGCCCGCGGCCCCCGCTGCCGAGACCCCCGCTGCACCAAACGCCATGGCTCCGGCCGCGGAGACCCCGGCCGCGCCGAACGCGATGGCTCCCGCGGCGGAGACACCTGCCGCGCCAAACGCCATGGCGCCTGCGACTGATGCGATGGCTCCGGCTCCGAATACGATGGCCCCTGCAGCTCCCGCGGCACCGTCAAACTGAGTGCCGGCTACACGGAAAACGAAGGGCGCTCGAGGGCGCCCTTTTTCATTCGGTCCGCGGTGCCAGCTGCCGCCAGATCAAGAGGATGATCACGGCACCGACGACAGCGCCGATGAAGCCGGCGCTATCACCCGGACCGTATAGCCCGATCGCCTCGCCGAGAAACTTGGCGACCACCGCTCCGACGATGCCCAGTACCGTGGTGAGGATGAAGCCCTGCGGCTTGGGATGGCCAGGCGTGATCAACTTGGCAATGATGCCCGCGAAAAAGCCGATGATGATGGCGCCGAGGATTTCCATTCGAGCCCTCCAGTGACGGCTCTAAATGTGGGCGCTGATGGTGCGGTTGCAAGGTGGCGGTTCAGGGGGTGCACACATTCTGCCACCCACCGACCTCGAGTCCGGGGACGGAGCATGCCTACTCAACCCATCAAGGTGGGGCAGTGCTGCTTGCGCGCGGGCGGCACGCATGGCTCCCCTGCGGATGCCGTCGCCGAAACCCCTTGCAATTCCGGCCACTACCCCTCATATGAGCGCAGTCACCGGCGAGTTATCCCGCGTTGCGGGCCGCCATTAGGATGGTGACGGGCTTCTCTTCTTATCGACCAATGCGGTGAGCGGCGAGGCTGTCCGGGTGAGACAAACCGGGCTCAGCGCACGCGGCTGCGGCCGCCACTGCATCAATTCCACCCGCCCTGCGATCCCGCATGGCGAGGTGTGCGCCGCGTTGGTTTGGCGCATGCCGCAATAAGAAGAAGAAACGTTTGACCAAGACATTCTCCGAACTCGGCCTCCCCGCGCACATCGTTTCCGCGCTCGATCAGGCCGGATTTGAAACCCCGACGCCGATCCAGGCGAAAGCCATCCCGCACCAGCTTGCGGGCAAGGATATTCTGGGCATCGCCCAGACCGGCTCGGGCAAGACGGCGGCCTTCGGCCTGCCGATCATCGCCGGTATCGCAGCCCTCAAGGGCCGACCCAACCCGCTGACCACGCGCGCGCTGATCCTCGCTCCGACGCGCGAACTCGCGGTGCAGATCGACGAAGTACTGCACAAGCT
>DATCRS010000078.1:0-7163 GCA_036568845.1 Devosia sp.
GATCCAGGCGGGGCGGCCGGACGAGCCCATCCCTGAGGCGCCACCTGAAGCCGCGTCTCCATCCTCGGCCGCTGCCGCCGACACGGGCGAGACGCTGAACATCCTTGCGGTCGACGACGACGCGCTGGTGCTGATGAACACCGTCGCCATGCTCGAAGATCTCGGGCACGACGTCACCCCCGCCTACTCGGCGCGCGAAGCGCTCGCCGCCATGCAGAGGCAGGATTTCGATCTCGTGGTCACCGACCATGCCATGCCGAACATGACCGGCACGCAACTCGCGAGCGAGATCCACGGCCAGCAGCCCGGCATGCCGGTGGTGCTCGCCACCGGTTATGCCGAGCTGCCGCAGGAGGCCGGTGGTCTCAACCTGCCGCGGCTTTCAAAACCGTTCTCGCTCGCCGAACTGCGGGCGGCGCTCAATCGAGCGGTGGCTTGGCGGTCCGGAGCCGCTTGACCGAGCCACGCTTGGTCTTTTCGTCGACCCGCCTGATCTTCGACGCCAAAGTCGGTTTGGTCGCCCGGCGTGGCTTGGGCGGCACCGCCGCCGCGGAAAGCAGCGCGATGAGCCGGGCGATGGCGTCGTCGCGATTGAGCGCCTGAGTCCGATAGCGATCGGCGGTGATGACGATCTCGCCTTCGGACGTCAGCCGGCTGCCGGCGATCTGCCGCGCCCGCGCCTTCACCGGCTCGGGCAGCGAGGGCGAGTTCTTGAGATTGAAGCGCAGCTGCGCGGCGGTAGCCACCTTGTTGACGTTCTGCCCGCCCGGCCCCGAAGCCCGCACGAAGCTCAGCGTGATCTCGGCAGGGTCGAGTGTCAGACCGAGGGCGATGGGAATCCGATTGGGCTGCATGCGGCACAGCCTAGCCACAACTCAGCGGGCACGCGACCCCCTTACCAGCCCCTTTGGCCTCGCCTAAGCTCGCAACGTGGGACGGACGATGGAGGCTGCATTGAGCAGGTTTACCGGCGAGCTGACACTCACCCATCTCGACCTCGACTGGCGCATCTGGCGGCTGGAATCGACACTGATCTACGAGATCGGCGACGAGGGCAGCGGCCGTGTCATCGAGGTGAAACCGCCCTTCTATACCGACGGCGCCAGCATCCCACGCATCTTCTGGGGCGTGCTGCCGCCTTGGGGCCAATATAGCCGCGCAGCCATCGTCCACGACTACCTCGGCTATCTCGCCGCCAAGAACGAGCCGCACCCGGAAGCGCCCGACCAGCGCACCGCCGACGGCATCTTCTACGAAGCCATGGAGGTGTCGGAGGTCGGCGTGGTGGTGCGCTTCCTTCTCTGGTCCGCCGTCCGCCTCGCTGACCACTTCCCCTGGCTTCGCACGCTGGGGGTTCATTCGCCGGGCGAGCTCATCGAGGAGCCCGGCACCCACCCCGAGCGTGCATAGCCTCCTGCCCCCAAGGGGCAGGGAGGCCGAGGGGTCAGAGGGGCGCGGCGCAAAGGCGGGGCTTTGCAACGTTCAGGTCCCCGAGATCCGCCTTTCATCGTCTTGTGCCGATGAGGCAAACTCTCTAGGTTGCGCCGCATATTCCAGCAGGTTTTTCCCATGAGATTCGGCTTCGACCGGTCGCCCAAAATCCGGGCCTTCAGCAGCGTTTTCGCTTGTTATTTCAATCGCCCGGTACTGGCATGAAGCCGCATCACCGCATCTTCGGCGTCTTCTTCATCTTCGCCCTCACCATGGGGGCGCTGCTGGCGCGCCTGCCCGACCTGCAGCAGCAGTTCGGCCTCAGCGAGGGGCAGCTCGGCCTTCTCCTCCTCACCATGTCGGTGGGCGCGCTGGCCGGGCTCACCTTTTCGAGCCCCTATATCGAAAAGCTCGGGGCCAGGAAGACCGCCTTCATCACCGTCTTCGGGGCCTCGATCTGCTACGTCATCGTCCCGTTCCTGCCAAATGCCTGGGCGGCGGCCCCGATCTTCTTTATCGCCGGCATCCTGGCCGGTGCGCTGGAGATCAACGTCAACCTCGAGACCGACCGGCACGAGGCGGTGCTGGGCTACCGGATCATGAGCCGGGCGCACGGCATGTGGAGCCTGGGGTTCTTCGTCACCGCCTTCATCTCGGCCGGCGTGCGCCAGGCCGGCATCTCGCCGCAACTCCACATTATCGGCGCGCTGGTGGTGGCCGCGATCGCGGGATGGATCGTCTTCTCCGGCATCGAAAATGCGCCGCACCGTCCGGACAGCCATGCCGGCAAGATGCCGCTCATCGCCTTCCCGACCGTCGGGCTACTGCCGCTCTGCCTCATCGGCGCGGCGCCGCTGCTCGTCGAAGGCGGCGGCATCGACTGGTCGGGCATCTTCATGCGCGACGTCTTTGCGGTGGAGCCATTCGAGCAGAGCCTCGCCATCACCATCTTCTCGCTGTTCATGGCCCTGGCCCGCATTTTCATGGATCCGGTGGTCGATCGCTTCAGCCCGCGCGTCGTCGCCGGCGGCCTGCTTGGGATTGCGGGGATCGGCCTCGTCACCGTCGGCCTCGCCCCGCACCCCTATGTGGCGCTTCTGGGCTTCATGCTGATGGGCCTGGGCTGTTCCTCGGTCTACCCGCTTGCCGTCTCCGCCGCCGCCCAGCGCACCGACCGGCCGGCGTCAGTAAACGTCGCCTCGCTCGGGCAGATGACCTTCGTGGTCTTCTTCGCCGGCCCGCCGCTGCTCGGCTTTGTCGCCCAGTCGATCGGCATCCGCTGGAGCTATATCGTCATCCTGCCGCTGGTGGTGGCGGCGCTGCTGGTGATCCGGGCGCTGTCGGGCAGCCCGGCCAGTATGCTCAGCGAGCCCGAGCCGGTCACCCCGCATGGCTGACCTGCCCCCGATCGTCGACCTCAGGCAATCGCCGACGGCGCTACGGGTGCAACGCGGGGTGATGCGCTTCCTGCGCGCCGCGCACGATTTCTGCTGCTATGCCGAGGTGCCGCTGGCCAATGGCCGCCGCGCCGACGTGCTGGCAGTGGGGCCAAAGGGCGAGATCTGGATCGTCGAGATCAAGAGCTCGCTTATCGACTTCCAGATCGACCAGAAATGGCCCAACTACAAGGATTTTTGCGATCGCTTCTTCTTCGCCAAGCCGCCCGAGCTCGATCCCGACATCTTTCCGGCATCCGAGGGCCTGATCGTCGCCGACGGTCATGACGCCGCGATCCTCCGCATGGCGGAAGAGGAGGCATTGCCGGGAGCCCGGCGAAAGGCCGTGATGCTGAAGCTCGCTCGCCTCGGCGCCGACCGCATCCATACCCTCATGGACCCGCACGGCGGGAACTTTCCCTAAGGCTACTCGTCCACAGCCGTCGATTCGCCCGTCCCCGCCGGAGGAATCGCCCGTTTCGGCGCCGCCGACGAGACGCCCGTGGATTCCAGTTGTCCGCGCAGCGCCGCCATCAGCTCGAGCCGCTGCCGGTCGTCCGCCGCGTTCTGCAGCTGGTGGCTCAAATCGATAATGAAGCTCGCATAGGCATTGTGCCAGTCCGAGGTGATCTGGATCGGATCGATGCGCGGTTGCACCGGCCTTTCGACACCAACGACGCCGGACGGCCGGAGGTCGAAGGCATCGTCGAGCATGGGCAGGATCACCTGATCCCCACCGAGCCCCATCTGCTGGATCACCTCCTCGCGCAGCGCTGCCCGCTCTTCGTCCTCGCCATGAACGAGGAACAGCGCGCCATGCGCCGGCAGGCGCTCCTTGATCCAGGCGCGGAGTTCGGAATCGTCGGCATGGGCGGAATAGTTGCCCAGCGACCGAATCCGCGCCCGCACCGGTGTCAGCTCGGAATGGATGCGCACTTCCTTGGCGCCCGACTGAATGATCTGGCCCAGCGTGCCCGGCGCCTGATAACCGACAAAGAGCACTGTCGCGTTGGAGCGCGGCAGGTTGTTGCGGAGGTGGTGCTTGATGCGCCCGGCGTCGGCCATGCCGGAGGCCGACATGATGATGGCGCCGCCACGGATGGAGTTGATCGCCTTGCTCTCCTCGACCGCCTCGACGATGCGGAAACGGGGATCGGCGAAGAGCTCATTGGCGGAGAGCTCCACGTCCTCGAACATGGCCTCGTACTTCTTGTAGACGCCGGTCACCTTCGAGGCGAGAGGGCTATCGAGGAACACCAGCTGCGGGTCGATCTCGCCGGTCTTGATGAGAAGGCCGATGTCGTGCAGCAGCTCCTGGCTGCGCTCCACTGCAAAGGCGGGGATGACGAGGTTGCCGCCCCGCGCCAGGGCCTCGTTGATTTCGGTCTTCAGCGCCTGCCGGCGTTCACCCAGCGTGTAGTCCTGCCGCTCGCGGCCGCCATAGGTGGATTCGCAAAGGATGTAGTCGAAACCGGCCGGTGCGTCGGGCTCGCGGTAGAACACCTTTTCGTCCGGCCCGAGATCGCCCGAAAAAAGAATGGTCACCGGCTTGCCGTCGCCGTTCATCACCTGGACCTCGATGGAGGCCGAGCCGAGGATATGCCCGGCGTTCCAGTAGCGGGCCCGAACGCCTGGACCGGGCGCGAGCCACTCGCCATACGCAGTGCCCTGCCGGTGAGCCAGCACCTCCTGCGCATCTTCGAGCGTATAAAGCGGCTCGACCGGCGCTTCCGCCCGGCGCGAGCGCTTCTTGCTCTCGCGCTCCGCCTCGCTCTCCTGGATGCCCGCCGCGTCCGCCAGCAGGTATTCGAGCAGGCCATTGGTGGGCTCGGTGGCGATGATCGGCTTCCGATAACCCTGCGCGGTGAGCTTGGGCAGCAGGCCCGCGTGGTCGATATGGGCGTGCGTCAGCAGCACGAAGTCGATCTTCCTGATGTCGAACGGCAGGGGCTTGTAGTTGAGGTCGCGGACGGTCTTGTTGCCCTGGAACATGCCGCAGTCCACGAGAAACTGCCCGCCGGGGTGCACGATGCGATAGCAGGAGCCCGTGACGGTCCCGGCCGCCCCGTGGAAATGCAAGGTGACCGTCATGACGCTCTCCGGCTATTGGTATAACAAGCTATTTGGGTGCGCGCTTGGCGAGGATCCGCTGCAAGGTGCGGCGATGCATGTTGAGCCGCCGCGCGGTCTCCGAGACGTTGCGGTCGCAGAGCTCGTAGACCCGCTGGATATGCTCCCATCGCACCCGGTCGGCCGACATCGGATTTTCCGGCGGTGCCGGTGCCTGCTCGCCGGTGGCGAGGAGCGCATTGATGACGTCGTCAGCATCGGCCGGCTTTGACAGGTAGTCCACGGCGCCGAGCTTCACGGCCGTAACGGCGGTGGCGATGTTGCCGTAGCCGGTCAGTACGACGGCCCGCGCATCGGCACGCTTCTGATGCAGAGCGTTGATCACGTCGAGGCCGTTGCCGTCCTCGAGCCGCAGGTCGACGACCGCATAGGCCGGCGGCGCCTCGTTCACGGCCTTGACAGCGTCGGCGACGGTGTCGGCGATACGAACGGCGAAACCGCGCTTCTCCATGGCCCGCTCGAGACGGGTGAGAAACGCCTTGTCGTCATCCACGAGAAGCAGCGAGCGATCGGCCGCAAGAAGTTCGTCAACAGTGCTCATCGCCGCCTGATGTAGGCTGTCGGAGGGAAAAGGTCAAAGGCGGGCAGGCGAGCCGGAGGTCGTTCACCCCTCGACCACCTTCCGCGGCCAGACGATGCGCACCCGCGCATGACCCTTGGGGTCGCTGTTCTCGAACGCGAGTCTCGCGCCGGATCGCTGCAGCAGGGTCTTGGCGATGAAGACCCCCAGCCCCAGCCCGCCGCCATCGCCGACCGGCCGGTTGGAGACATAGGGCTCGCCCAGCCGCGCAACGAGATCGGGCGGAAAGCCGGGGCCATCGTCGGTGATGGTGACACTCACGGCCGCCTTGTCCCACGAGCATTCGATCTGCACGGTCGAATGGGCAAAGTGCACGGCGTTCTCGATGAGGTTGCCCAACCCATAGAGCAGCCCGACATTGCGGCGGAAGACCGGATCCCGTCCCGCCATGGATTCCTTGCGGATGGTGATGGTCTTGCCGTCATGCTCGTGTGGTTTCGCTACCTCCGCGATGAGCTCGCCCAGCGGCAGCTCTGCGAACGGGTCGCCACCGTCGGCGCCGAGGTTCCTCAGTTTGACGAGAATATCGCGGCAGCGTGCCGTCTGGCTGATGATGAGGTCGATGTCTTCCCGCAGCGGCCCCTCGGGCAGGTCCGGGCGCATCTCCTTGGCCGCCAGGGCGATGGTCGAGAGCGGGGTGCCGAGCTCGTGGGCCGCCGCCGCCGCCAGGCCGTCGAGCGAGGCCAGCTGTTCGCGGCGGGAGAGCTGCAGCTCGGTGGCGGACAGGGCATCGGCGAGTTGCCGCGCTTCGTGCGCCACGCGGTTGGTATAGGCGGCGATGAACACCGTGCCGCAAAGCAGGCTGACCCAGATGCCGATGATGTAGACGCGGTCGAAGACGATGCGCTCTGCCGGGTTCCAGGGCAGGTCGTAGTGAAAGATGGAGAGCAGCGAGGCGATGCCGATGGCGAGGCCGGCGAGAATCAAGGTCGAGCGCTGCGGCAGCGTCGTGGCCGATACCGAAACCGGCGCCAGCAGCAGCAGCGAGAACGGGTTCTGCAATCCGCCGGTCAGGGCCAGCAGGCCGCCGAGCTGCAGACAGTCATAGGCGAGCAGCACCGTCGATGCGGTGGCGCTCGTTCGCGTGGTGGCCCCAAAACGCAACAGCAGCCAGAGGTTGAGCGCGACCGAGAGGACAATCAGCACCAGGCATTCGACCAGCGGGAGCGGAAAGCCCAGCCCGAAATCGACGAACAGCACTCCGGCCGTCTGGCCGGCGACCGCGAGCCATCGCAACCCGACCAGCGTTCCCAGCCGCAGCGGCCGCCAGCTGCCCGTTCCGATATTGCCTGCAACACCCGCCAAACTCATCGAAAACCCCGGAAAATGCGTGAAGAGCGGCCCGTATTAGGAAGCGTGGGCATGATTTCAAGAGGAAGAAATCGCAAGGCGGATGCTTGATCCCGACCCCCGCGGGGCCACATCCCATTTCGTTCGTGACTGGGAGAACTGAAATGACCACTGCAATCATCAAACCGCAATGGGGGCCCTTGACCATCGCCCTGATGGTCCTCGGCTTCATCCTCTGGGCGCCCCTGGGCTTTGTCGTGCTCGGCTACATCCTCTGGGGCGAGTATCTCGGCGGG
>DATCRS010000079.1:0-10977 GCA_036568845.1 Devosia sp.
GCTTTGCCCGCCAGTTTTAGAGATCCCATTCCGGTCGCAACGGCGCCTCCGGACACGCTCCCAGCGTGGGATCCGCCCGGCAAGAATGCCGTCAGTTGCGAATTGGCCGGGGCTCGGCGAGCCCTTCAACAAGGACGAACACGATGACTCCCAACGCCACCACCATCAGCGTTTTCGGTGCAGGTTACGTCGGCTGCGTATCGGCGGCCTGCCTCGTGCAGGATGGCCATCGAGTGATTGCCGTCGATCCCGACAAGCAGAAGATCGAGAGCCTCGCCGCCGGCCTTGCGCCCATCTACGAACCGGGCCTCGACGAGCTCATTGCGGCCGGGCACGAGAGCGGCGCGCTCACCGCCACCTCCGACTATGTGGCCGCGGTGCTGGCGAGCGACGTTTCCTTCTGCTGCCCCGGCACGCCGAGCCGCGAGGACGGTTCGCTCGATACCCGCTACGTCCAGACCGTTTCCGAACAGATCGGCGAAGCGCTCAAGCAGAAGGACACCTTCCACGTCGTGGTGATGCGCTCGACCATCCTGCCCGGCACGGTGGAATCCATCGTCATCCCGGCGCTCGAAAGATCATCGGGCAAGAAGGCTGGCGTCGATTTCGGCGTTGCCTACTATCCCGAGTTCCTGCGCGAGGGAACCGCGGTCGCCGACTATTACGCGCCAGGCGCCATCGTCTTCGGCGAGCTCGAGGGCGACACCCGTTCCATCGAGATGCTGCAGGCGCTCTGCGCGCACATCAAGGTCGAGCCGCACATCATCCCGATCCGCTCCGCCGAGATCGTCAAATATGCCAACAACTGCTGGCACGCCGTGAAGATCGGCTTTGCCAACGAGATCGGCAACCTCTGCGCCTCCGTCGGCATCGACAGCCATGTCGTGATGGATGTCGTCTGCGCCGACAAGCGGCTCAACATCTCCACCGCCTACTTGAAGCCCGGCTATGCCTTCGGCGGCTCCTGCCTGCCCAAGGACCTGCGTGCCCTGCGCAGCTTCGGGCGTGCCCACAACACGCCGACACCGCTCCTCGACGCCACCATGGCGGGCAACGACTATCAGATCGAAAAGGCCTACCGGCTCATCCGCCGCACCGGAAAGCGCAAGGTGGGCCTGCTCGGCATTACCTTCAAATCCGATACCGACGACCTGCGTGAGAGCCCGTACCTGGCTCTGGCCGAACGGCTGCTCGGCTCCGGCTACGATCTTTCCATCTACGACCAGAACGTCTCCTCCCAGGAGGATGGAGGCCGCAGCTTCGTGCCCCATCTCGCTCCCTACATCCGCACCTCCGCCGGGGAGGTGATTGAGGTCGCCGAAACCATCGTCATCGGCAACCGTGACGACGAACACAGCTCCGCCTTCCAGAGCTACGAGGGCAAGAACGGCAACAAGGTCGTGGTCGATCTCGCCCGGTTGCCGGACGCGAAACGCGACGGCATCGAGTATATCGGGCTGAGCTGGTAGGGCAGGGACCGCGAGCGGGGGCCGCCATGCTCGGACACCTCACCTACATCCTCCTGGTTGCGGCGGTGGTGCTCACGGTGCCATCGCCCACCGCCGACGCCGACGTGCGCACAGTGCTGATCGTCATTGGACTGATCGGTCTATGGCGCTACTCCTGGGCACTGGTGCACCTGGCCCGCAGCCTCTGGTTCCGCAAGGTCTGGTTCCCGCCGCTGCGCAAGCGTGCCGAAAGAGCGCTGCTGGCGCAGGGCGTCGGCCACGCCTTCATGCTGCTCACCAGCTATCGCATCGACGAGCCGACCACCACCAAGGTCTATGCCGGCGCCTTCCGCGCTGCGGCGCGGGCCCCTGGCGGAGCGACAGTGGTCGCGTCCATCGTCGAGCCGGCGGACGAATGGCTCATCTCCAACCTCGCACAGGCCATGTATGGCGACGAGCTGCCCTTCACGCTCGAGTTCGTCCGCATACCGGGCACCGGCAAGCGTGACGCACTCGCGCATGGCTTCCGTGCCATCGCCCGCTACCAGCCTGGTCGCAACGACACGGTCTCGGTGATCGACGGCGACTCCATCGTCCCCGACGATATCGTCGAGCGCTGTGCAGGGTTCTTCCTCGTCGATCCGCGCCTTGGTGCGCTCACCACCGACGAGGTCTGTACCGTCGAGGGCGCCGAGATCTTCCGCAAATGGTACTCGCTGCGCTTCGTGCAGCGGCAGATCCTCATGTGTTCGAACGGGCTGGCCAAGCGCGTTCTGACGCTGACCGGCCGCATGTCGATGTTCCGCGCGCAGCTCGCCTGCGACCCGAGCTTCATCGAGCACATCCAGCACGATGAGGTCGACCACTGGCGCCTGGGCAAGATCCGCATGCTCACCGGCGACGACAAGTCGAGCTGGTTCTGGCTGCTGTCGCGCGGCTACTACATGTACTACGTCCCCGACGTCGTCGTCGAAACCATCGAGCAACCGCCGAGCCCGAGCTTTGTCGAAAGCGCCCGCGTGCTGATGACCCGTTGGTTCGGCAACATGCTGCGCACCAATGCCCGTGCGCTGGCGCTCGGCCCCGCTCGCATTGGCCTCTTCACCTGGTGGAGCGTGCTCGACCAGCGGCTCTCGATGTGGACCTCGCTCTCCGGCCTCTCGCTGGCGCTTCTGGGCGGCTTCTTCGTCTCGGGCTGGACGCTGGTCTACTACGTCATCTGGGTGATGATCTCGCGCTACCTCGTGGTGCTGAGCTTCTTCACCACGCGGCCGACCGTCTCGGTCTGGTACGTGCCGCTGCTCTACTTCAACCAGATCTTCGGCTCGTTCATAAAGATCCTCGTCTTCTTCCGCTTGGATCGGCAGCGCTGGACCCGCCAGAACACGACGCTCAAGCCCTCCGATACGCCGCTGTTTGACCGCTTCAAGCGCGTGAGCTCGGTCTATGTCACTATCATCGCGGTCGCGGTCTACCTGGCTGCCCTGGCCGTCGTGAGCGGGGTCGGTGCCCCGCCGCGCACGCTGCCGGCCGCTGTCTCCTCGACTGGAGGCCTTGCATGAACGTCCATGTCCAGGCCCCCGAAAAGAAGATCCGCGAGTACCGCGCCAATCCTCGCTTCAAGCTGCCGGCGACCCTCGTGGTCGAAGGGCGCGAGGTCGAGGTGCTGGACTGGTCGCGTGGCGGCATCGGCTTTCTCGCCCCACATGCCGATCTCGCCCGCGGCGAATCCATGCCGGCGGAGCTGCGCTTCGACTTTGCGGGTGCCAGCATGGCGGTCGCTGTCTCCGCCACCATCCGCCACTTCGATCCCCGCAGCGGACGCGGGGGCCTCTCCTACACTCTCGACCGTCCGGGCGACGGCGTCATCCTCGACTTCATCATCAACGAACACCTGGCGGGACGCATCATGAGCACAGAAGGCGTTTTGGGCACCTCCGACTCGACGCGAGCCAATCCCAGACCCGTCGAGCGGCCGAGGGAGAGTCTCCTTGGACGCATCGCCCGCCGCGTCGTCGGCCTGGGGCTCTTCACCCTCGGCGGAGCGCTGGCGCTCTATTTTCTCGGCTCGAGCATCTACAACCGGTTCTTCGTGTTCGAGGCGGTGTCGGCGCAGGTCGCCGCGGAGACGGTTGATCTCGACGCTCCCGTCGCGGGTACGATCGTCGCTCTCGCAGCGCCGGGCCGGATCGCTCCCGGCGCGCCGGCCTTCTCCATCGTCGATGCCTTCGGCGCCCGCACCGACGTCGCCAGCCCTTGCGATTGTGAAGTCACCGAGGGCGGCCGCGCTGTCGGCAGCTACGCTTCGCCCGGTTCTGTCGTGCAGCGTCTGATCCCGGTCGATGCCCAGCCCTTCGTCGCTGTCAGCGTCGCCTTTCCCGATGTGAGCCGTATCTATGACGGGGCGGCGGTGGACTTGAAGTTCATCGACGGCACCGCCGTCAACGGCGCACGCATCGTCTCGATCGAAAACCTCCGCGAGCAGGGCAGCGGCCTCGTCACCGTCACGGTCGATCCCGGTCAGGCGATCCCGCCCGCCCGCTTCGGCGAGCCGGTCTATGCCCGTTTCGACACCGCGCCCTGGCGCTGAAGCGGCTTCTGTTGCGTCAAACTACGAGGAACCTGAGATGACCACCCATCTGGAAATCGTACCGGCAATCATGATCGGCGGCGCCGGGTCGCGGCTCTGGCCTCTGTCCCGGTCCAACAAGCCCAAGCAGTTCCTGAACCTCGGCGGCAAGGCCAGCATGTTCCAGGAGACGGTGCAGCGCTTCGCCGCCCGCGGCTTCCGCGCGCCCTGGCTGATGGCCGGCGCCGACACTCTGGTTCACGTCACCACCCAACTCGACGAGCTCGACCTCGACTGCGAGGGCATCATCGTCGAGCCCGCCATGCGCGGCACGGCCGCCGCCATCGCGGCGATTTCCGTGGCCTTCCGCGAGATCGATCCCGAGACGCTGCTGCTCATCGCGCCGGCCGATCACTTCATCAAGGACGAGGCCGCCTTCCGCGCCGCTGCTTTGCGGGCAGCGCCGGTCGCCGCCGCCGGGTCGATCGTCACGTTCGGCATCGCCCCGACGGGGCCCGAAACGGGCTTCGGTTATATCGCCGGTTCGTCGCCCGTCTCCTACGATGGACAGACCATCGGCTACCGCATCGACGAGAATGGCTTTTACGAGAAGCCCGACCTCGAACGCGCCAAGCAGTTCGTCGCTCAAGGCTACCTCTGGAACGCCGGTATCTTTCTGTTCAAGCCGACCACCATGCTCGAGGAGCTCGAGCGCTTCGCGCCCGAAACCCTCGCGGCCGTCGAAGCGGCCATGGAACATGGCGAACGTCGTGTCCACTGGCGCCGCCAGATGATCTCGCCCGAGCTGGCCAGCTTCAACACCGCACCTCTCGACCTGCCCATCGACATTGCCGTCATGGAGAAAACTGACCGGGCCGTGGTCGTCCCCTGCGAGGGGATCGGCTGGAACGACGTGGGCTCGCTGTCTGCCCTCTGGGAGATCGCCGACAAGGACGACGCGGGCAACGCCGTCAAAGGCGACGTGCTGCTGCATGAAACCGAGAATGTGTTCGTCCACGCATATCCGGGCCGCAAGGCGGTCGTCGCCCACATGCGCGATGTGGTCGTGGTCGACACCGAAGATGCGGTCATCGTCCTGCCGACCGACCAGGCGCAGGCAGTCAAGACCATCGTCAAGGATTTGAAGCGCATCGGCGCGCCGCAACTGCGCTACCAGCGCGATGCGAGCTTCCCCTGGGGTCACGTCCATGTCGATGGCCGTGATGCAAATCACACCAGCCTCAGCGTCCATCTCGTGCACGGCGGCGAGCTGCGTCGTCCCAATCCGTCGTCACCAGAGACCTGGGTCGTGACCCGGGGAGCAGTCGCGGCCGAGATCGATCAGCGTGTCGTCTTGGTACCGGAGGGCAACTCGTTCGCGGTCAGCACCGGTCAGTCGCTGGTTCTGACCGCCATCGAGGAAGACGCTCACCTGGCGGTGATCGCTCCGCCGTCCTCGACCATCAATCTGGAGCGGTTGTTCGCCGCGCCCGAGCCCATGCCTGTCCCCGCTGCAGCCATGCCCAGCGACGACCTGCCGCTGAGCGAGGTCGCATGACCACGGCCGCGGCATCGGCCGTGCTCGAACTCGTTGCCGGCAGCCAGGTGCTGCCGGTGGCCAGCTTCGGTACCGAAACGGTCTCGTTGCGTGGCAGCCTGAGCGCGGCGTCGGCGAAGCTCAGGCACTTCACGCTCAGCGTCGCCAACGGCGCAAGCCGGATCCGGGTGCCGTTCAACGGCACTGTCTCGACCAGGAATGGCGAAGTGATCATCGACGCTGCCGACCGGCAACTCGTGCTCTCGGCTGCGGCCGCCGGTCTCACGCTCGATCCGGTACGGATGCAGGCACTTGTGACCTCCGCTCCGGTTGCGGCGCGTCCCGCCCGGCGCAAGCGGGGCCAGCTCCTGGCGCTCGCCGCATGCGTCATTCTGGGTGCCTATGTGGCTGGTCGTCTCTGGGACAAGCTGGCCACCATCGAACCGCGGATGGCCTATCTCGCCACCGAGGCGACGACCCTTCTCAGCCCGACCTCCGGCCGCATCAGCTTCATCGAGGGGCAGGGCACAGTCGAAGCCGGGCAGCCCGTCCTCGGCATCGAGACGACCAGCGGCAAGAGCCTGCTCATCGATGCGCCCGGCGATGTCGAAATCGTGTCCGGCGAGAAGCATTTCGGCGACCGGGTGAAGCGCGGCGATCCGCTGCTCGCCTACGCCCAGCCGGACGCTCCGCTCTATTTGCATGCCATCGTCGACCGTGAGCAGGCCTTCCGCCTCGCCTCCGGCGTCAGGGTCCGTTATGCGCGGCTCGATACTCAATCCGACACGGTCGTGTTCGACGTTGCCGCAGAGGACCTCGCCATTCGCGCGCTGCGCTCCGACGGCCATTCGCAGCTCTACGAAGTCCGCGTCAAGGTGACGGCGGTCGATGGCGAGCAGCACCGGGCCTTGCCGGTCTCCGTCCGCTTCGAACAGGACTTCGGCACCAGCCTGGCCCAGAGCCTTGGCGCAATCGGGCTCCTTGCGGGCTTTCCTGCGACCGGCCAGGGAGAGACTCGGTGACCCGCTTCCGAATCCTTCGCCCCTTGGCCGTTGCGCTCATGCTCACGGCTGTCGCGGTTCCGCAGGCCCATGCCCTGGATGCCGCGGACAAGACGCTCGAGACGGAGCTCGCCGGCGAGATCGCGACGCGTCTCATTGAGACGTACAACAGTGCTGCTCAGGCCGCGCCGGGTTTTGAGACATTCGAGCTGCTCTTCGACGCTTATCAGTCGCTGCGCAAGTGGCAGGCCTATCTGGACGCCATGGATGCGGCGCAGCTGCCGATCACCGCCGGCCCCTATGCCGAGATCAAGGCCGCCGTCGAGCGTGTCGGGGCGGCCTCTATCGACGCAAAGGCACTGGCCACGGCCGCCGTTGAAGCATTGCGCGGTGTCGGCGACTGGCACGCAGCCGACAAGGCCCAGGCCGATCTCGTCATCCAGCATCTGGGCAAGCTCGTCACCGAGCTCGCGGATCCGCGCCTGCGGCTTATCAGCCAGTCCATCCTCGCGGAGGTGGAGCTCGACAGCGACGCTCCCATGGCCGCGGCGGCGCGCATCGTGGCGGCGGTGCCGGATATCCGCCGCCTCGAGTCCGGTCCCGAGCAGTTGGAACTGGCGACCCAGTTCGCCACCATGCTGCAGTCGCTCGACGCGCCCTACAGCATTGAGGTGACCAGCGAGATCGTCGCTGCGATAGGCTCGCCCGAGCAACGTGCCCAGCTTGTTTCCACGCTCGCCGGCGGCTTTGCCGCCAAGGCGCGTGCCCGTCTCGATGCCGCCGCGGCCAATCCGGCCACGGCGAGCGACCCCCTCGCTCTCGCCTGGTCTGCCCAAGCCCCCGGGTCGACCCTGGACGCGGCGGCCGTGGCAATCACGGTCGGCGGCGGCATCGATCCACTTCCCGTATTGATCGCCCTCGCGGAAGGCGTCGACACCGACACCCGTCAGTCTGTCTGCACCACACTGGTCGACACGCTCATAGCGAGCGGCGACGCCATCCGCGGCCTCAACCTCGCCAGGCGTCTCGGCGGCGATTGCCCGCCGGCGACCGGCCTTGCCCTCGCGGCCGATTTCGCCGCCCGAGACCTGCCCGGACTCGCGCGTCCGCTGCTCGGCGACGTCTTTGCGCGCAGCACGGAAGCGACCGAGATCGCCGCAGCCGCCAACATCCTCGAGGCGCTGGGCGATGTCGCCGGCCTCGGAGCGCATGCCGACGTCCTCGGTACCGACCGCACCGCCACTATGGGCCGCGCCGCTATCCGCCAGGTGCTGCTTGACCGCAAGGCGCCGATCGACGCCGCCGCGCTGGCCTATCCCCCGACTGCTGCCATGCAAGCGGTGCTCTCCGGCGAAACTGCCGGTACGGACTTCACAGCGACCGATGCCGATCTCGCCCTCTTCCGCGATGTCGGCCGTACACTCGCGAACCAACCCGAGGGTAGCGTCAGGCTTGCGGCGTTCGCGGCCTCGACAGCCCCCCTCGATGCGCGGCTTGCGATCGCTGCTGGCTACACGGGAGCGCTGGCCTACAACGTTGAGGCATCGCCCGATCTCACCGCGGCGCTCACCGATCTCACCGCTGGGCCGATAGACAATCCCGATGCCAGCCTGATCCTCGCTTCTGTCGGACAGCTGGACCCCGCCCCGCTCGGCGACGGCACCAGCCGCGACCGGCTGATCGAACGGGCTGCGCGTCAGCGCGCCTGGTCGGGAGATCAGGAGGATAGCCGAGCGTGGCTCGCCCGCATTGCCGATCCGGCTGTCGCGGCCCGCCTCTCGCTCGATCTTGCTGCCATCGAGGCCGTGGTCGGTGACTTCGATGTTGGCGTGGCGAGGCTCCGCGAGCATGCCGAAACGCCCGAACGCGTCGAAGCTTTTCGCTTCGTCGCTCGGGAGCGGGCCGAGCGGCTCGATATCCACGACTGGATCGAGGGCGGGCGGCCGCTGGACCTGACGCCCGCTACCTTGGTCAACGCCTCCATCGGCGATGGCCCCGTGATCCATCATGACGAGCACCTCAATGTCCGTCCTTCCGGCGCCGTTCTCCCCGCCGGCAAGCCGCAGCTCCCCGACCTCGGCGTGGCGAGCAGCGACGTCACGCGGGCCGTACCCTACCCGACGGGTGGGGCGGCCGGCGTGGTCGTCGGCGGCGAGGGTCGCTATGTGCGCCTTGGCGGCTTCGACTCGCCCTATTTCGACGGCGAGTCCAACAACGGTGTCCGCGACTACGTCTACGAGCAGAACAAGACCATCACGCCTGAATTCATCTTCCTCAATCAAGGCGTGTTCACCATCGCCGACGTCGTCGACGCGATCGGCCGCGACCAGCTTGGCGCAATCGACGTCCTCCCCGGGAGCATCGTACGCTTCAATCGGCCGGTCGCCGTCGGTCCCGAAGCCACGCTGATCCTCTCGGGCGCCGAGGCCCGGGAGATCCAGCTCAACGCCACCACCGGTGCCTTCATCGTCAATGCGGGCAAGCTCGACGTCGTCGGGACCCGCATCGTCGGCTACGACGTCGAGAACGACCGGGTGCTCCGCCGCAGCTACGAGTCCGCGATGCACCGGTTCCGCCCGTTCCTGCTCGGCTGGTCGGGCTCGGTCACCAATCTTGCCGACAGCGAGTTCGTGGCGCTGGGCTACTCCGCCGGCCGCTCCTATGGCGTGACCTTCAATGCGGGTCCGGTGGACGACTACTACGAGCGCGCCAGGCCCGCGGCGCCGACCGGCACCATCGTCAACAACAACTTCGACAATCTCTACTACGGATTTTACGCCTATGAGGCGGCGGATGTGCAACTGGTCGGCAACGAGTACCGGAACTCGATCATCTACGGCATCGATCCGCACGATCGCTCGAAACGCCTCAACATCTCGCTCAACACTGCCTACGGCACGGCCAAGAAGCACGGCATCATCATCTCGCGCGAGGTGAACGACAGCTTCATCGTCGGCAACCTGAGCTTCGACAACTATGGGTCGGGCACCATGCTCGACCGCTCCTCGGTTGGTACGCTGGTCTTTGCCAATACGCTTCGCGGCAACCACGGCGACGGCATGGCCGTGTTCGAGAGTCCCTGCACCATCGTGGGCATGAACGATATCGGCGGCAACAATCGCGCTGGCATCAAAGTGCGCAACAGCTGGGACGTGCTGCTGCTGCAGAACCGGATCGAGTCCAACAAGGGCTCGGGCATCGAGGGTTTCATTTCCGACCTAGCGGCCTCCGAGGGCAGCGCAGGCCGCAACTTCACCACCGACCCCTACCAGGCCGTGACCGCCTTCAGCGCGATCGGCAACGGGGTACGCGGCAACGGGGCCGGCATCCAGACGGCCGGCGCCAGCACTGTCGAGCTCTACGGCAACCAGTTCCGCAACCAGTCGGCCCGCCTGGTCGCGGGCGATCTCAACGGGCTTCAGGGTTTGGTGCTGCAGCAGGCGGCACAGTCGCCGGTCCTGATCTCATCGAACTGCCGTCCGGTTCTGCAGCCGACGCATGCGTGTTCGTTCGTCGAGGCCGGCCTCATGGCGCAAAGCCGCTTCACAACGAGCCAAACCGGCGATGCCTGCACGGGCGATGCGTCCACCATCCAGGCCCAGGCTTTCTCGGTGCAGCAATGAGCAAGACCTCGTCCCTTACCACCATCCTCGTTCGCCTCGCCATGCTCGGGGTGATCGGCCTCGCGCCGGTGCAGGCGCAGGAGGTCGATGCTGCGCTGGACGCTGCCGCTATCCGCTACAAGGCCGAAGCCGCCGAACTTGCGCAACTCGAGGCGGCGACGGATCCGGAGAGCAGGATCAAGCTCGCCCAGCGCCTGGCCCAGGGCACGATGACGGGTCCGGCCAACCCGCTGCCGCGGTTCGATCTCGATCGCGCCGAGTCCCTGCTCGACGAGATCATTGCCGGCGGCGATCCGAAGCACCAGCAGCGCGCGCTGTCCCTCAAGGCGGACATTCTTGGGCGCCGCGGCACGCCGGAAGCCGCCGCCGCGCGCGACCGGATCAAACTCGATCTCGCCCGCAACGGGTATGCCCCAGCCATTGCCGATCTCGTCGTCGCCGGCGGAGCGCTGCCGTCGCCGCTGACCGAGGAGACCGCTATTGCGGCGCTCGAAACCCGCGTTCTCGAAGGCGACCGAAAGGCCACCGCGGCGCTTTCGACCCTTCTCGCGGCGCGCGATCCGGAGCGCAGCAGGTCGCTGCAGGCCCAGGCCCAAATGCTCAATCTGGCGGCGGCGGAAACCGATGCGAAGGCGGCGAGCGTTCTCGGCCGGAGCTACCTCGAGGGCACCGGAGTGGCGGCCGACTCTGCCGAGGGCCTTCGCCTCTTGAAACAGGCCGCCGCCGGTGGCGATCGCGACGCCGTTCGCGCCCTCGATCGGGCGGTTCGCGACAAGGTGCCCGGCCTCGAGCCCGACAC
>DATCRS010000080.1:0-2355 GCA_036568845.1 Devosia sp.
GATCGACACCGCCCTGCCCGACTACCGTGAACTCGACGACCTGATGGGAGCCTGACGATGAGCATTGATGCCTTCCGCGCCGAACTGGGCGACATCCCCGTGCAGGACCATCCACGCATCGTGCAGCAGAAGAGCCGCGACCACTATTGGTACTCGCCGGTGCTGAAGGCCAAGCTCGACAATGTAACCGCCGATATCGTCGTCTCGCCGCGCTCGAACGAAGAGGTGAAGACCGTCCTCCGCGCCGCCTACAAGCACGACGTCGCCATAACGCCGCGCGGTGCCGGCACCGGCAATTACGGCCAGGCCATGCCGCTTTCGGGTGGCGCCATGCTCGACCTGATGAGCATGGACAAGGTGCTCGAGATCAAGCCCGACCGAGTGCGGGCGCAAGCGGGCACCGTACTCGAAAAGCTCGACCACGAGACGAAGGCAGCGGTGAACGGCGAGCTGCGGTTCCACCCCTCGACCTATCGCATGGCCTCACTGGGTGGCTTCATCGCGGGCGGCTCGGGTGGCGTCGGTTCGATCCGCTGGGGCGGGCTTCGCGCGCTGGGCTCGATCCTCGGATTGAAGGTCATCACCTGCGAGGCGGAGCCGCGCGAGCTCGACCTCGAAGGCGCCGATATCCTCAAGGTGGCGCACGCCTATGGCACCAACGGCATCATCGTCGAGGCCGAGATGCCGCTGGCATCGGCGCACGACTGGGTCGACATGATCGTCGGCTTCGACGACTTCATCGAAGCCTGCCGCTTCGCCGAAGCGGTGGCGCTGCAGGACGGGCTGCTGATCAAGGAACTCTCGCCCTGCGCAGCCCCGATTCCGGAAGCCTATTTCAACCGCCACAAGCCCTACCTCAAGGACGGGCAATCGGTGGTGCTGCTGATGGTGGCGCCAGTCTCGGCCGCCGCGATGACGCTCTTCATCCAGCATTGGAAGGGCGACATTCGCTACCGCTCGGACGAGGCGGGTGAAGACGAGAAGCGCAAGCTGCCGCCGGTCTATGAGCTGGCCTGGAACCATACCACGCTCCGGGCGCTGAAGATCGACGAGTCGATCACCTACCTGCAGACGCGCTACCCCTCGCTCGCCCATGTCGAAAAGATCGTCGGGATGCTGGGCGACGAGCTGCCCATGCATATCGAGATGATGCGCCAGGACGGCGTAGTCACCTTCGCCGGGCTGCCCCTGGTGCGCTACACCAGCGAGGCGCGGCTCGAGGAGATCATCCGGCTCCATGAGGACAACGGATGCGACGTCTTCAACCCGCACCGCTACACGCTCGAGGAAGGCGGCATGAAGCGCACCGACCAGGCGCAGCTCGACTTCAAGCGCGAGGCCGACCCCAAGGGCATCCTCAACCCCGGCAAAATGATCGCCTGGGACGACCCGACCTTCGATTTCAACGCCGGCCGTGCCTGGCTCTTCGAGGGCCTGCAGCCGGTGCAGGCGGCCGAATGAAGGTCCACGTCGTCCACGCCCATCCGGTCGAGACCAGCTACAACCGGGCGCTGTTCTCGACCGTCGTCGAGGCGTTGCAGAGCAATGGCCACGAGGTCGATGCGCTGAACCTCTACGACGAGGAGTTCCAGGCCGCGATGAGCCGCGCCGAACGGCTCAACTATCACGACGTACCGGGGAACCTGACCGAGCTCACCAAACCCTATGTCGACCGCATCATGTCGACCGAGGCGATGGTTTTCGTGCACCCGGTCTGGAACTACGGCTACCCGGCCATCCTCAAGGGCTATTTCGACCGCATCTTCCTGCCCGGGGTCGCCTTCGTGCTCGAGGGCGGCGACGGCGCCGACAAGGGCAAGCTGAAGCCGAATTTGAAGCACATCAGGAAGGTCGCCTTCGTCACCAGCTATGGCGGCGACCGCCTGCGCACCATACTGATGGGCGACCCGCCGCGCCGGCTCGCCCGCCGCTGGGCCTGGGTGACCTTCGGCACGCTGCTGCCGCCAAAGTACCTCGCGCTCTACGACATGAACAACGTCACGCCGGAGCGGCTGGAGGGGTTCTTGGGGAAGGTGCGGCGGGAGATGGGGAAGTGGTAGGTGAGAGGCAGTAGGCAGTAGGCAGTAGGCAGTAGAAGATGCTGTCGCCCTACTGCCTATTGGCTACTGCCTACTGCCGCTACTGCAGTCTCCCGTGGTGCCTTAGCACCATCCCCACCGCCCCCAGGCAGGCGCCGTTATCGCCGAACTGGCTGGGCCGGAGTTCGGTGCGCGCCGTTGGCGGCACGTCGCCGTGCTTGATGAGAGTGTGGCGCTCGAAGCTTTCGGCCAAGGGCTTCATCAGGATATCGCCTGAGGCGGCAAGCCGGCCGCTGACCACCACCAGCGGCGGGTT
>DATCRS010000081.1:0-14260 GCA_036568845.1 Devosia sp.
CCGCAATAGAACGGAAGATCATCGAGCTTTCGGTCGAGATGCAGAAGGCGGCCGAAGACGAGGATTTTGAGCGCGCCGCGGCGCTGCGCAACGAGATCGAAGCGCTCAAGGGCGGCGGCATCATCCGCAAGCCGCCGCCGGGTGAGATGGGCCTCGGCACCCAGATTCCGGTAGCCGAGCCGCCGAAGAACTGGAAGCGGCCGAAGAAGCCGGACCCGATGACGACGAACTTCAAGCCGCGGGGAAAGCGATAGGGCTACCTGCTATAGTGGTAGCGGCACTGGGCGACTTGGAGACGATCCTGTTCAACGCGGTACACCAGCCGATGTTCGTCGTTGATGCGTCGCGACCACCAGCCGGACAGTTCCTGGCGCAGCGGCTCCGGTTTTCCGATGCCCGAATAGGGTGAGCGAAGACAGTCCTTGAGCAGTTCGTTGATCTTGCCGAGCATCCGCTGGTCGTGGTTCTGCCAGTAGAGGTAGTGCTCCCAGCCGCGTTCAGTGAATTCCAGCCTCATTCAGGCCAGGGCACTTCGATCAGCTTGCCTTCCTCGGCCTGCTTGATCGACTCCAGCAACGCCTCGCGGTTGGCGGGCGACCTCAACAGATAATCGGTTTCGGTGAGGGATCCGAATTCCTCGAGCGACATCAGGACGGCTGCCGGCTTGCCGCCGGTGCGGACGATGATCAGCGGCTCGCGGTCGCTCTCGACCCGGTCGAGTTCTGCGGCGAGGTTCTTGCGGAAGTCGGTGGCGGTGGTGGCACGCATGACTATTCATATACGCGATCACGTACGGAAATTCAATGCGCGCTCTACACCCCCGCTACACCCCCTGCGCCATCCGTTCCGTTGCCAGCTTCTTGATCTCGCGCAGCTCCGAGATCGTCGTCTGCAGATCGGTGAGCTGCCGCTCCAGCAGCGCAAGGCGCTTGTCGACCATTTCGGTGAGCATCGCCACCTGGGCGGTCTGCGAGTGGGCGTCGTAGAGGCTCAGATATTCCGATATGTCGCGCAGCGAGAAGCCGAGGCGCTTGCCGCGGAGGATGAGGATCAGCCGGGCGCGGTCGCGGCGGCGGAAGACACGGGTGGCGCCGACGCGCTCGGGGGTGAGCAGGCCCTTGCTCTCGTAGAAACGGATGGCGCGCGTCGAGATGCCGAATTCCTTGGCGAGGTCGGCAATCGCGAAGAGGTCGCGGTTATGCATCTCAGGCCGGTTCACGCTTGGCCGTCCTCTCCTTGTATTCCTCGCGCAGCTCCTTTTTGGAGAGCTTGCCGATCAGCGTCTTGGGCAGCTGGTCCTTGAAGATGATCTCGCGCGGCATCTCGATCTTGTTGAGCTTGTCGGCGAGGAATTTCTTGAGCTCCGCCTCGGTGGCGGTCTGCCCTTCGCGCAGCTTGACGAAGGCCACCGGCGCCTCGCCGCGATACTCGTCCGGCACGCCGATGACGTTGTTCTCGTCGACGGCCGGGTGCTGGGCCAGCGCCTCCTCGATGGTGCGCGGATAGACGTTGAAGCCCGAGCAGATGATGAGGTCCTTGATGCGGTCGACGAGGAAGACATAGCCGTCGGAGTCCATGTAGCCGACGTCGCCGGTGCGCAGCCACCCGTCCATGAAGGCGTCCTTGGTCGCCTCCGGGTTGTTGTAATAGCCGAGCATCACCTGCGGGCCCTTGACCTGCAGCTCGCCACGGTCGCCCGGCGCGGCGACGGTATTGGTCTCGATGTCGAAGAAGCGGATGTCGGTTGCCGGCAGCGGCTGACCGATGGACATGTGCTTGCTGGGAACGCGCAGCGCCGAGCAGCACACCACCGGCGAAGCCTCGGTAAGACCATAGCCTTCGGCGAGCAGGGCCTTGGAGACATTGGCAAACTTGTTCCGTGTCTCCTGCGGCAGGGGCGCGCCGCCAGAGATCACCACCTCGATGCTGCCAAGGTGATGCTTGGCCTTGTCGCCGGCCTTGGCGAGCGCCGCGATCAGCGTCGGCACCGCCGGCAGCACGTTGGCGCCGGTGCGGGTGATGAGATCGAGGAAGGCTTTGAGTTCGAAGCGTGGCAGCATCACCACCTGCGCGCCGGCGCAGAGCGGTACGTTCATGCACACCGTCATCGCGAAGATGTGGAAGAAGGGCAGCACGGCGACGACGCGACTGGGCGGATAGAAGAGCCCGCAGCCCCAGGCGTCGATCTGGCTCATATTGGCCGCGATGTTGGCATGCGAGAGCATTGCGCCCTTTGGAATGCCGGTGGTGCCGCCGGTATATTGCTGCACCGCGACATCCTTTTCGCGGTCGATGCTGACTGGTGTCGGCTCGTGGTGCTTGCCGATGAGGTCGGCATACCAGGTGACGCTGGCGGCGATCTTGGAGTCCCGGACCTTGGTCAGATCCTTGCGCTTCAGGAGCGAGTAGAGGACCTTCTTCAATCCGGGCAGCGCATCGGGAAAGTGGCAGGCGATGACCTTCTTGCCATGACCCGCGGCGACCAATGCCTCGGCCTTTTCGAAGAGCTGCTTCAGATCCAGCGTGATGATGATCTCGGCGCCGGAGTTGGCGACGATGTGGCTGAGCTCGGAAACCGTATAGAGCGGATTGCAGTTGACCACGGTGCCACCGGCGCGGAGCACGCCGTAATAGGCAACGACGTAGAACGGCGTGTTGGGGAGGAGCAGGGCGACGCGGCTGCCTTTCTTGACGCCGAACTCCTGCTGCAGGGCGCCGGCAAAGGCATTGATGGCCTTGGCGAGCTCGCCGAACTTGGTCTTGCCGCCGAGGAAATCCAACGCGACGACGTCGGGCGTACGAGCACAGGTTGCGAGCACCTGCTCGTGCACCGGCGTGGTGTCGATCTTGGCGTCCCAGGTGATGCCCTCAGGGTAGTGTTCGACCCAGGGTCGAACCTGAACGGCAGCTTCCTCGTTGGTGGCCATCGATTTCCTCCCGGACTTTTCGCCCTTGTTCGAAGAACTATTCCACGACGTTACGTAAGCGTCAAATGGACGACGTGACCCAAAGGATGTGCTGGATGTACGTATGCGGCGTTAGGTTGACGTATACGTCACTTGATGTAGACTGTTGGAATATCGCCAAAGGCAGGCCTAGATTTGCCTCACGCGGATAGGGAGGCTCATCGTGGTACTGGTGCTCACCATCATTGGCATCGTAGCGGCGGCAGTCCTTGCCATGCGGCGCGCGCCGCTCTGGCAATGGGCCCTGGCTTTCGCGGTGATCGGAGCATTGACCCGAATCGTCATCGACCAAGGCGGCATGTGGCTGGCCACCGACCTCGTCGGCTGGCTTTTCGCGCTCCTCCCTGGCGCGATTCTCGCCCTGCTCGCCGTGCCGCCGATCCGTCAGGCCGTGCTCAGCGGCCCGGCCTATGGCATGGTCAAGAAGATCCTGCCACGCGTCTCGCGCACCGAGCAGGAGGCGCTGGACGCCGGAACCGTCGGCTGGGACGCCGAACTCTTCTCCGGGCGTCCCGACTGGACCAAGCTTCGCTCGATCCGCAAGCCGACGCTCACCGCTGAAGAGCAGGCCTTTCTCGATGGGCCGGTCAACACCGTCTGTTCGATGATCGACGACTGGGACATCCGGCACAACCGCGCCGACCTGCCGCCGCAGGTCTGGGACTATCTCAAGTCGCAGGGTTTCTTGGGCATGCTCATTTCCAAGGAGCATGGTGGCCTTGGCTTCTCCGCCCAGGCGCAAAGCCAGGTGGTCTCCAAGATCGCCAGCCGCTCGGTGGCAGCCGGTATCACCGTGATGGTGCCCAATTCCCTCGGGCCGGGCGAGCTGCTCGAAAAGTACGGCACGCCGGAGCAGAAGGAAAAGTATCTCGCCCGGCTCGCCAAGGGGCAGGAGGTGCCATGCTTTGCCCTAACCGGCCCGCACGCAGGTTCGGATGCCGCGGGCATGCGTGATGTCGGCGTTGTCACCTACGACATGTACGAGGGCAAGAAGACGCTGGGCGTCAAGCTCAGTTGGGACAAGCGCTACATTACGCTGGCGCCGGTCGCCACGCTGCTCGGTCTCGCCTTCAACCTCTACGACCCGGAGCACCTGCTCGGCGAAACCGAGGAGATCGGCATAACGCTGGCGCTGGTTCCGGCCAACTACAAGGGCGTCGAGATCGGCCGCCGGCACTACCCGGCGCGCTCGGCCTTCATGAACGGGCCGACCCGCGGCCGCAACGTCTTCATCCCGATGGATTTTCTCATCGGCGGCCCGAAATATGCGGGGCAGGGCTGGCGCATGCTGATGGAGTGCCTCTCGACCGGCCGTGCCATCTCGCTGCCCGCCATCGGCACCGTCTCGATCAAGCACGCGCTGCGCGTCACCTCCGCCTATGCCCGCATCCGCCGCCAGTTCGGCATCCCGGTCGGCATCATGGAAGGCGTCGCCGATCCGCTGAGCCGGATGGTGAAGTCCGCCTACACCTTCGAGGCGGCACGGGGACTGACGGCCTCGATGGTGGACGAAGGGCAGAAGCCGGCGGTGATCTCGGCGCTGCTCAAATACCGCACCACCGACGCCATGCGCGACCGGATGAACGACGCCATGGACATCCATGGCGGTCGCGCCGTGCAGGACGGGCCGAGCAACTATCTCTTCTCGGGTTATTCCAACGTGCCGGTGGCGATCACAGTGGAGGGTGCCAACATCCTCACCCGCACGCTCATCACCTTCGCGCAGGGCGCGCTCCGGGCGCATCCGTACCTCTATCGCGAGATCGAGGCGGTGCAGAGCCCGGACCGCCGCGCCGGCATCAAGGCCTTCGACCGGGCCTTCGCGGGCCACATCAGCTTTACGCTCCGCAACGTCTTCGGCAGCTTCCTCCATGCCATCAGCGGAGGCCGCTTCGCCTCGACGCCGGTCACCGGCGACATGGCACACTGGTACCGCCAGTTGGCGCGCTACTCGCAGAGCTTCGCGCTGGTGGGCGACTGGACCGTGGCCTTCCTCGGCGGAGACCTTAAGCGCAAGCAGCGGCTTTCGGGCCGCATGGCCGACATCCTCTCGGACCTCTACCTGCTCTCCGCGGTGCTCAAGCGCTACGAGGACGAGGGGCAGATCGCCGAGGACAAGCCGGTGGTCGATGCCATCGCCTGCGACCTCATTTTCTCGATCGAGCAGAGCTTTGCGGCGGTGTTCGCCAACTTCCCCAATGCGTTCCTGCGCAACCTCATGCGCGCGCTGGTGTTCCCCCTCGGGCGACACGCCAAGCCGTCGTCGGACCGGCAGACCTATCGTCTGGTGCGCTCGGTGCTGCGGCCCGGCGCGTTCCGCGATCGGCTGACCACCGGCATCTACGTCTCGATGGATCCCAAGGACGTCACCGGAGTGCTCGAAGATGCATTCGTCAAGGTGACCAAGGCGGAAGAGGTGGAGGCCAAGTTCGTCAAGGCGGTAAAGAAGGGCATCGTCCGGCGCCGGCTCGACCGCGACGCCATCACCGATGCGGTGGACCAGGGCGTCTTGACGGAAGCCGAGGCGGCCGTGCTGCGGCTCGCCGACCAGGCCACCGACCGTGCCATCCGGGTCGACGATTTCGACCCCGAGGAACTCTCGCCGCGGCAGCTGGCCCGTACGCCTGCCGCCGCTCCACTCGATGCAGCAGAATAGCGACAGCATAAGGAGCCATAACTTGGCCCAACCGCAACTGCCCCCAACCAAGAACTGGCGCTTCGAGCTCGATTTCGAAGGCATCGGCTGGCTGACGATCGACACGCCCAAGGCGCCGGTCAACACGCTGTCGCGCGAGGCGATCGCCGAGCTGGAATCCCTCGTCGCGCGCTTCGAGGATTTCGTGGCCGAGGGCAGCCTCGAGGGGGTGGTGCTGCTCTCGGGCAAGGACAGCGGCTTCATCGCCGGGGCGGACGTCTCCGAGTTCGACCAGATGTCCGACATCTCGGTGCTGCCCGAGGCACTCAAGCGCACGCATGCGCTGTTCGACCGGATCGAGAACTTCAAGGTGCCGTTCGTCGCCGGCATCCATGGCTTTTGCCTCGGCGGCGGTTTGGAACTCGCGCTCGCCTGCCACTGGCGCATCGCAGTCAACAACGAGTCGACCCGCATCGGCTTTCCCGAGGTGAACCTCGGCATCTTCCCCGGCTTCGGCGGCACCGGGCGGTCGATCCGCCAGGCGGGGCCGGTCGATGCCATGCAGGCCATGCTCACCGGCCGCATGCTGAAGGCCGGCGCGGCCCGCGGCATGGGGCTCGTCGACAAGCTCGTCCGCCACCGCGATCAGCTGCGCTGGGAAGGCCGCAAGGCCGTGCTCGGCAAGAAGCGATCCCTCGAGGCGCCGTGGACCAAGACGATCATGGCCGAGGGACCGTTGCGTGACTACGTCGCCAACAAGATGCGCAAGGAAGTGGCGAAGAAGGCCCGGCGCGAACACTATCCCGCGCCCTATGCGCTGATCGAGCTTTTCGAGAAGCATGGCAACAATCCCAAGGCCATGAGCCAGGGCGAGATCGACGCCTTTGTGCCGCTGCTCGGGTCGGAAACCTCCACCAATCTCCGCCGCGTATTCTTCCTCTCCGAGAGCCTCAAGAAGCAGGGGCTCCGCGGCAGCGAGAAGCCCGTGTTCCGCCGTGTGCATGTCATCGGCGCGGGGGTGATGGGTGGCGACATCGCGGCCTGGTGCGCGCTGCGCGGCATGGGCGTGACGCTGCAGGACCTCGACATGGAGCGCATCAAGCCGGCGCTCGATCGGGCCAAGTCGCTGTTCAAGAAGCGGCTCAAGAAGCCCGTCGAGGTGCAGTCGGCCATCGCGCGGCTCGAGGCCGATCCGGAAGGCAGGGGTCTCGCCCGCGCGGACGTGGTCATCGAAGCGGTGGTCGAGAACCTCGAGATCAAGCGCAAGATCTTCCTTGAAGCCGAAAAGAAGGTCCCGCAGCATGCCATCATCGCCACCAACACCTCCTCGATCGAGCTCGAGCGTATCGCCGAGGGTCTGGTGAACCCAAGCCGCCTCATCGGGCTTCACTTCTTCAACCCGGTGGCGCAGCTGCCGCTGGTCGAGGTAATCCGGTCGAAGTTCAACACCGATCTCGATATCTCCCGTGGCGCCAGCTTCGCGCTCGCCATCGGCAAGTCGCCGGTGGTGGTGAAGTCAGCGCCGGGCTTCCTCGTGAACCGTGTGCTGATGCCCTACATGCTGGGCGCGGTGCAATTGGTCGAGGCCGGCCAATCCAAGGAGCAGATCGACGCTGCGGCGGTCGCCTTCGGCATGCCGATGGGGCCGATCGAACTCATGGACACGGTGGGCCTCGATGTCGGCAAGTCGGTGGCCGAAGAGCTCGGTCACTCGGTGCCGGAGAATTCGAAATTCGCGCAGCTGGTCGCCGAGAAGAAGCTCGGCCGCAAGACGGGCGAGGGCTTCTATAAATGGGAGAAGGGCAAGGCCATCAAGGCCGAGGCGCCCGAACATGCCGACCTCGCCGGCTTTGGCCGCGAGCTGGTGAAGCCCTTGGTCGATGCCACCGTCATTGCGGTCAATGAAGGGGTTGTGAGTAATCCCGACCTTGCCGATATCGGGGTGATCTACGGCACCGGATTCGCGCCATTCCTCGGCGGACCCATGAACGCACGCAAGAACGGAAAGGCCTGACAGCATGGCTGAGCTCAGGAAGATCGCCATTGTCGGCAGCGCCCGCATTCCCTTCGCCCGCGCCTATACGGGCTACGCCAACGAGACCAACCTCTCGATGATGGGTGCGGTGCTCGGGGGCTTGGCCGACAAGTTCAACCTCAAGGGCGAAAAGATCGACGAAGTGATGGGCGGCTCGGTCATCGCCCACAGCCGCGATTTCAACCTGGCGCGCGAAGCCACACTCGATGCCGGCTACTCGCCGCGCACGCCCGGCACCAACATGCAGATCGCCTGCGGCACGAGCCTGCAGGCCGCGCTGACACTCGGCGCCAAAATCGCCACCGGCGAGATCGATAGCGGCATCGCCACCGGCTCAGACACCGTGAGCGACAGTCCCGTGGTGTTCGGCGACAAGTTCCAGCACCGCATGATCGACCTCTCCCGCGCCCGCACGGGCGGCGAGAAGCTCAAGGTATTCAAGGGCTTTTCTTTCGGTGAGTTGAAACCCGTGGCGCCGTCCACGCAGGAGCCGCGCACCGGCCTCTCCATGGGCCAGCATTGCGAACTGATGGCGCGCGAATGGGGCATCACCCGCGAGGAGCAGGATGCGCTGGCGCTGAAGAGCCACCAGAACGCCGCCAGGGCCTATGACGAGGGTTTCCACGACGACCTCGTCATCCCCTTTGCCGGTGTGCTCAAGGACAACAATGTCCGTGCCGACACCACGCTCGAAAAGATGGCGACGATGAAGCCGGCCTTCGACAAGAAGTCCGGCAAGGGCACGCTCACGGCGGCCAATTCCACCCCGCTCACCGACGGCGCCTCCGCCGTGCTGCTCGCCAGCGAGGACTGGGCCAAGGCGCGCGGACTGCCGGTGCTCGCCTACCTGACGCTGGGGCAGGTCGCTGCCAACAACTTCGCTGCCGGTGAGGGGCTGCTGATGGCGCCCACCATCGCCGTCTCGGAGATGCTGCGGCGTTCCAACCTCACCTTCGCCGATATCGATCTTTTCGAGATCCACGAAGCCTTCGCCGCCCAGGTGCTGGCGACGCTCAAGGCCTGGCGCGATCCGGACTACAACCGCAAGGTGCTCGATCGCGAGACGCCGCTGGGCGAGATCGACCCGGAAAAGATCAACGTCAAGGGCTCCAGCCTCGCCTATGGCCACCCCTTCGCCGCGACCGGGGCGCGCATTCTCGGGGTTACGGCAAAGCTCCTCAACACCACGCAGCAACAGCGCGCACTGATCTCGGTCTGCACCGCCGGCGGGCAGGGCGTCGCGGCACTGGTCGAGAGGGCGGCGTGATGGCGGACAATGTCGTCAAGTTCCGCAAGATCGAGAAGAAGCCGGAAAAGCAACAGCAGAAACCTTCGCGCCCTTCAGGACAGCCACCAAGATGGCCGACCTGGCTGCCTTGGGCTGTGATTGCCGCCATCGGCCTCCTCTATTTCCTTGTGCAGTCTATGGGCACATCCGGCGGCTGAGGTGACTTGGCCGACACTAGCGCCTATATTGACCTCACACGGAGGTCAGCCATGACCGAACCCAAGAAACTCGACCCGATTATCTCCGAGTTCGCCACCCAGGAAGAGGCGGACGAGTACGACGCGTGGTTCCGCAAGAAAGTGCAGGAGTCACTCGACGATCCCAGGCCCGATGTCCCGCACGAGGAAGTGATGCGGGAGATGGACGAGATCATCCGACGGGCCGCTGCTCGCGGCTTCGCCGAGGGTAAGCAGGCGATTTTTGACCCGATCACCTCCGAATTCGCCAGCCAGGAAGAAGCCGACGACTACGACGCGTGGTTCCGGAAACAGGTGCAAGAGTCGCTAGACGATCCGGCCCCTGATGTATCTCATGAGGAGGTCGTCGCGGGGATTGAGGCGATCCTGGAAGCCGCATCCCGGCGGAAGTCGGCATAGATCATGCTCGGCCTGTCGTGGCGACCATCCGCTCGACGCCGGCTCGATCTTCTCATTCAATATATCGCTGATCACGACCGTGCCGCAGCAGTCCGGATGAGCCAGCGGATACTGGAAGCCATTCAGGCAGCGCGCGAGCATCCAGAAATGTACCGTCCGGGGAGGCTGCCCGGCACGCGGGAGATCGTAGCCCATCCCAACTATGTTGTTGTCTACGCGATCCTTCCGGACCGCATCCGCGTCCTGTCCGTCCTCCACGCTCGGCAAAAATACCCCTGAGGCAGCCGAACGCTTTTGCCGATATCCGTCCATTTGTGGAAACGGGTCAGCCACGTTGACGCATACGTAAAGCTTCCGCTTGTCAACGAGCCAAGAGGCGTTCTAGGGTCGCCACAGGCCCGGGCACGCGAAAATATGCTGCCTGGAGCATGAAAAAGAGAACCGGGGCGAGAATTCCCGGTGGTGTCAGGAAAACAATAAGCAGGAGACGTGACACAATGAAAATCAGCAACGTCCTCAAAGCCGTTGCCGTAGCGGGTGTGCTTGCTTTCGCCTCGCTCGGCGCGGCCCAGGCCGTGACGCTCAACACCATGAACGGATCGGAGCCCGGCTCGATCGATCCGCACAAGGCGTCGGGCGACTGGGAGAACCGCATCATCGGCGACTATATCGAGGGCCTCGTCGCCGAAGACGCACTCGCCAAGCCGATCCCCGGCCAGGCCGAGTCATGGGATATTTCCGAGGATGGCTTGGTCTATACCTTCCATCTTCGCGATGGCATCCAGTGGAGCGACGGCACTCCGGTCACCGCCGGTGATTTCGAGTTCGCGTTCCGCCGCCTCTTCGACCCGGCCACCGCGTCGGAATATGCTTACCTGCAGTACCCGATCAAGGGTGGCTCGGAGATCAATGACGGCTCCATGCCGCTCGATTCCGCCGATTTCGGCGTGAAGGTGATCGACGACAAGACGCTCGAGATCACGCTCGAAGGTCCGACGCCCTACTTCCTGGAGGCGCTGACCCACTACACCGCTTACCCCGTGCCCAAGCACGTGGTCGAGGCCAAGGGCGACGACTGGACCAAGGTCGAGAACGTCGTCGGCAACGGCCCGTTCAAGATCGTCGAGTGGGTGCCGGGCAACTACATCAAGTCGGTCAAGTCGGACACCTATTATGGTGCCGCCGACATCAAGATCGACGAGGTCTATTACTACGTGCAGGACGACCTCGCGGCGGCGTTCAATCGTTACCGCGCCGGCGAGTATGACATCCTCACCGACCTGCCGTTCGACCAGCAGGCTTTCGTCAAGGAGAACCTGCCGGGCGAGGGTCGCTTCGCGCCGTTCGCGGGCATCCACTACTACGTGATCAACCAGGAAAAAGAGCAGTTCAAGGACGTCAATGTCCGCAAGGCGCTCTCGATCTCGATCAACCGCGAAATCATCGGGCCCGATATCTGGGGTTCGGGCGAGCCGCCGGCCTATGGCTGGGTGCCGCCGGGCACCGGCAACTACGAAGGCGTCGAACTCTATACGCCCGACTATGCCGACCTGCCCTATGAGCAGCGCGTCGAGGAAGCCAAGCAGCTGATGGCTGCCGCCGGCTACACTCCGGAGAACCCGCTGAAGCTGCAGATCCGCTACAACACCAACGACAACCATCAGCGGCTCGCTGTGGCGATCGCGGCGATGTGGCAGGAAATCGGCGTGCAGGCGGAGCTCTTCAACGCTGAGACCCCGGTGCACTACGACGCCCTGCGCGCCGGTGACTTCGACGTCGGTCGCGCCGGCTGGCTCCTGGACTATTCGGACCCGAGCAACACGCTCGAGTTGCTCAAGACCGGCACCAAGCAGGCCGACGGCAAGATCAACTGGGGCAACAACTACGGCCGCTATTCGAACGCCGAGTTCGACAAGCTGCTCGACCAGGCCGCTGCAGAAAGCGACCTGGCTGCTCGCGCCAAGATGCTCGGCGAAGCCGAGAAAATCGCCATGGACGAGTTCGGGGCCATCCCGCTCGCCTATTATCTGGCTGCCAATGTCGTGAAGCCCAGCGTTCAGGGCTTCGAGGACAATCCCAAGGACATCCACCGCACCCGGTGGCTTACCAAGACGGAGTAATCCGTTGCTTCCGCCGCCGGCCTCGGCCGGCGGCGGGGGTACCCGGCCGGTAGCCATCTAGGGGGAACCGCCGGGCTCAAAGGAAGGTGTGCGGACCAGATGCTTGGATACGCCATGCGGCGGGTGCTATCGGCTATCCCGATAGCGCTGATCGCCGTGACAGTTTGCTTTTTCATCCTTCGCCTGGCCCCTGGTGGGCCGTTCGACGGCGACCGCGCATTGCCTCCGATCACGCTGGCAAACCTGCGCGCCCACTACAATCTCGATCAGCCGATCTGGATGCAGTACCTCATCTATGTGGGGCGGCTGCTGCAGGGCGATCTCGGCCCGTCTATGGTCTACAACGACTTCACCGTCAGCGAGATGATCGCGATCGGCCTGCCGTTCACCTTCATGCTCGGGTTCTCGGCCTTCCTCGTCGCCACGGCGGTCGGGCTGGTGGCGGGTGCGCTGGCAGCGGTCAACCAGAACCGCTGGCCCGACTATGCGCTGGTCGCCGTGGTGATCGTCGGCCTCGTGATCCCGAACTTCCTCATGGGCAGCCTCCTGCAGCTGATCTTCGGCGTCTACCTCAAGTGGGTGCCGGCGGGCGGCTATAACGGGCAGCTCATCCAGCTGGTGCTGCCGATCACGGTCCTGGCGCTGCCGCATGCCGGCCGCATCGCCCGGCTGATGCGCGGCTCGATGATCGAAGTGCTGGGCACCAACTACATCCGCACCGCGCGGTCCAAGGGCATCGGCATCCGGCTGACGCTGGCGCGCCATGCGCTGAAGCCGGCGCTGATCCCGGTTGTTTCCTATCTGGGGCCGGGTCTCTCCTACCTCCTCACCGGCTCGCTGGTCGTTGAGCAGATCTTCGCGCTGCCCGGCATCGGCAAATACTTCATTTCTGCCGCGCTCAACCGCGACTACGGCCTCGTGCTGGGGACCACCATTCTTTACATGTTCATCATCCTCGCCCTGAACCTCGTCGTCGACGTCCTCTACGCCTGGCTCGATCCAAAGGTGAGGTACCGCTGATGGCCGGCATCACGGCGAAAGACGCCGCCCTCACCGACTATGCCAACCGGCTGGCCCTGGAAGCACCCAAGGGCCGCTCGCTGACGCAGGACGCGTTCCGGCGGCTGATGCGGAACAAGGCGGCATTGGTCTCGATCTTCGTCATCATCGCCATCGTGCTCTTTGCGTTTGTCGGTCCGTATTTCGTGCCCTGGCCCTACGAGAAGATCGACTGGAGTGCGATCCGCAAGCCGCCGAACTTCGAGAAGGGCCACTTTTTCGGCACCGACGGCAACGGCCGCGACATGCTCGCCCGCACCATGCTGGGCACGCAGATGTCGCTCATCGTCGCCGCAGTGGCGACGCTGGTATCGGTGATCATCGGCATCGCCTATGGCGCGACGGCCGGCTATTTCGGCGGCCGGGTCGACTCCGTCATGATGCGCTTCGTCGACATCATGTATGCGCTGCCCTACATCCTCTTCGTCATCATCCTCGTGGTGATCTTCGGGCGCTCGCCGATCCTGCTCTTTGTCGGCATCGGCTGCCTCGAATGGCTGACCATGGCGCGTATCGTGCGCGGACAGACGCTCAGTTTGAAGCAGCGCGAGTTCATCGAGGCAGCTCGGGCCGGCGGGGCGCGGCCCTTCACCATCATCTTCCGGCACATCATCCCCAATCTCACCGGTCCGGTGGTGATCTACGCCACGCTCACGATTCCGGAGATCATCATCACGGAGAGTTTTCTTTCCTATCTGGGCCTCGGCGTGCAGGAACCGCAGACCTCGCTGGGCACACTGATCTCAGCCGGTGCACCGGTCGTCGAGTCGCTGCCCTGGATGCTGCTCACCCCCGCCGCGGTGCTGGTGACGCTGCTCCTATGTCTCACCTATCTGGGCGACGGCCTCCGCGACGCGCTCGATCCAAGGGACCGCTAAGCATGGACAAAGTCCTCGTCGTCGACGGGCTCGATGTGACCTTCGAACTGCACAAGTCCGAAGTGCATGCCGTCAACGATCTCAACTTCAGCCTGGGCCGCGGCGAGACGCTCGCGGTGGTCGGCGAAAGCGGCTCCGGCAAGAGCCAGGCCTTCCTCGCCATCATGGGGCTGCTCGCCAAGAACGGCCGCGTTTCCGGCCGGGCGATGATGGGCGATGTCGACCTCATCGGTCTGACCCCCGGCCAGCTCGACGCCTATCGCGGCCGCGACATCGCCATGATCTTCCAGGACCCGATGACCTCGCTCAACCCGAGCCTCAAGGTGCGTACCCAGCTGGCCGAAGTGCTGATGCAGCACCAGGGCATGGAAAAGCCGGCGGCCCAGAAGGCGGTGATCGAGATGCTCGAGCGGGTCGGCATGCCTGAACCGCAAAAGCGCGCCAATGCCTATCCGCATGAGCTCTCGGGCGGCATGCGGCAGCGGGTGATGATCGCCATGGCGCTGCTCTGCCGGCCCAAGATCCTCATTGCCGACGAGCCGACCACCGCGCTCGACGTCACCGTGCAGGCGCAGATGCTCGATCTCTTCAAGACGCTGACCGACGATTTCGGCACGGCGCTGGTGATGATCACCCACGATCTCGGCGTCGTCGCCGGCATCGCCGACCGCATGATGGTGATG
>DATCRS010000082.1:0-9501 GCA_036568845.1 Devosia sp.
AATCTCGGGGAAGTTATCCCCGCGCTTCCCGCCTGCGCTAGAGTCCCTCCCATCGCCGCACCGAAAGCGAGATCATGACGAGTGATTGGTGCGGCGAGGCTGGGTGGTTCGGACGTCGGTCCGGATCAGGCCAAGCCGGGAAGGTCTGGCAGGTTTAGGTAGCCTGCCGCCTTAATTTGCTGCCGCGGCAGGGCTCGTGTTCGGCCCTGTCAGAAGGGGTTCGACTGGAGAAGCGCGAAGAGCGTGGTCTGGTCAGGACAAGGACCCTGCGGCGGTGGGGCATTCCGCTAAACGCCCCGGACAGTCCCGGTGAACGCCCAAAATCCCGGTCACGACGGCGGAGCAAGGCTCCAGCCGGAACCGCGTTTCAGGCTCCGGCACTCGAACCATCGACGGGCCATGCTCCGCCGTTGTTCGCGTTCTTTGACATCCCCGGTGGGGCGCGAGTCCGGCCGGTGCATCGGTGTGCCCCGATATCTCAGTCGGTCTCCCTCCCCCTTGTGGGGAGGGCAAGCAGAGCTAGGCGCGTCCCGCGCCGTAGCGGCGCTAGGGTGGGGGTAGAAACTCGAAGCGGCGCGTGGGTCTCACCCCCACCCAGCTTCGCTAGTTCGCTAACGCTCACAAGCTGCGCTGCCCTCCCCACAAGGGGGAGGGAGAAGAACCGAGAGGTCGGGGGCCCTGTCGAAGCCAGCCACCTGGCATCGACCAGTAGGTCAACCAAGGAGATATCGATGCCGAAATTTCTGTTTGCGTATCATGGCGGGCACCTGCCCGAGGGCGCCGAGGAAGTGGTCGGACCGCAGTGGAAGGCGTGGATGGATGGGCTCGGAGCGCAAGGGCTCGATCGGGGCGGGCCGCTCCACCCGACGCGGACGCTGCGGGCGGGTGGCGTCCTCGACCAGACCGATCCGGCGCGGGAGGTAACGGGCTACAGCGTCATCGAGGCCGCCGATTTCGAGGCCGCGCTAGAGATTGCGAAACGATGCCCTCAGACACGTGCCCCGCACGAAAACGGCACGATCGAGATCTGCGAACTCATGGAGATGTGAGAAGGGCCCGCATGGGCCCTTCCTCCAACTCCCTTGCCGAGCCTCGTCTTACGACGACCCGGCCCCATCCTGCCGCACAAAGGCGATGCGAAGCATGTTGGTGGCGCCGGGCGTACCCAGCGGGATGCCTGCCGTGATCGCGATGCGGTCGCCGGGGCGTGCCAGGCCCTCTTGGTAGGCGATGACGCAGGCGCGGTCGACCATGTCCTCGAGGTTCACCGCGTCCTCGGTTTCCACCGTATGCACGCCCCAGACCACCGCAAGGCGGCGCACGGTGCGGCGGTTGGGCGACAGCGCGAGGATGGGCTTGCTCGGCCGCTCGCGGGCGGCGCGGATTGCGGTCGAACCCGACGAGGTGTAGGTGACGATCGAGGCCAGATCGAGCGTTTCGGCCACTTGGCGGGTGGCGGCGGAGATGGCGTCGGCGGCGGTGGCTTCGGGCTCGGTGGCCTGGGCGCGGATGATGCCGCGATAGTTGACGTCGCTCTCGACCGACATCGCCACCTTGTTCATCATCGCCACGGCCTCGATGGGGTACTGCCCCGAAGCGCTCTCGGCCGAAAGCATGACGGCGTCGGCGCCCTCGAACACCGCGATGGACACGTCGGACACTTCGGCGCGGGTCGGCACCGGCGAGGAGATCATCGATTCCAGCATCTGGGTGGCGACCACCACGGGCTTGCCGAAGCGGCGGGCGATGCGGATCATGCGCTTTTGCAGGCCCGGCACCTGCTCGAGCGGCATTTCGACGCCCAGGTCGCCGCGGGCGATCATGAAGGCGTCGCAGAGCTTGATGATCTCTTCGAGCCGCTCGACTGCCTGCGGCTTCTCGATCTTGGCCATGACGCCGGCGCGGCCCTGCACGATCTTGCGGACATCGATGATGTCCTCAGGGCGCTGCACGAAGGAGAGCGCGATCCAGTCGGCGTCGTTCTCCAGCGCCTTCTGCAGGTCGGCATGGTCCTTGTCGGTCAGTGCGCCCATCGGCAGCAGCGTATCGGGCAGCGAGACGCCTTTCTTGTCCGAGAGCTTGCCGCCATAGATGACCACGGTCTCGATCGAGCCGCCGCCGACCTTGGTGGCCTTCAATTGCAGCTTGCCGTCGTCGAGCAGCAGGCGGTCGCCGACGGAGACGGATTCGATGATCTCCGGATGCGGCAGCTGCACGCGCTCGGCGTTGCCCGGTGCGCTGTTGCCGTCCAGCGTGAAGGTGGCGCCCTGCTTCAGCTGCGTCGAGCCGCCCTCGAAGGTGCCGACCCGCAGCTTCGGGCCTTGCAGGTCGACGAGGACGCCGATGGGGTGGGAGAGGCGCTTTTCGACCGAGCGGATGCGGCCGACGGTCTGCTTCAGCAGATCGTGGCTCGCGTGGCTCATGTTGATGCGGAAGACGTCGGCGCCGGCGCGCGTCAGCTCCTCGATCGTCTTTTCATCGTTGGACGCGGGTCCAAGGGTGGCAACGATCTTCACGCGTCGCAAACGTCTCATCAGGGGATTGCCTTCTGCACCAGTGTTTCGTCGTCCGGGACGGACTAGTCGCCCGAGCCTTCGTCGCCGCCAGGGATGATGTCTTCACCCTCGGCCGGGCCTTCGCTCGGGAGCGGCACGTCGTCCGTCCCGTTGGCCGGCTCGGCGCCCAGAACTTCGCCCTCGGTCAGCTGGAGCATCCAGTTGCTGCGGTTCTGGGTATCGATCTCGAAAAAGCCCGTACGTTCGTATCCGCGGGCAAGGCAATCCTCAACACCAAAAATGGTGAAGGTCTCGTCGCGGGTGCACATGTAGTTGTTGCCGTCCCACGAGCCGCCGCCGATGTCGTCGGCGGCGTAGATGTAGTAGTAGCGGGCGTCGAGCTTGCCCGAGTAGACGGTTTTGCATTCGCTGGGGCCGGCGACCCACCAGCCCTCGGACTGCCAGCCGCGGTCGGCGCGGTAGCCGAGAGCGATGGAAACCGGGTTGGCCGTCTGGTTGCAGATGCGCAGGCTCCCCTCATCGCTTTCCGCCTCGGCAGTGCCGCCGCCGGCGGTTTCCGGCGTGGCCTGCGCAACGAGGGCGGCGGGCTGCGCCGTGGTCGGCGCCGGAGATTTGGGAATGAACAGCCAGACCGCGACGGCGGCCACGATGGCGAAGAGGACGCCGCCAGCAATGAGGAGTATGCGCACCATACCGACCAGGAAAACGCCTCTACGAGAGCAAAATCACGCGCGGGACGCCGCCTCTTGTCGCGGGCACCCCTCGCCGTGTCAACCGCCTAGCGCGCGGATTTGGCGGAAATGCGGGGCTTACGGCCCGGGGTGTGGATAGCGGCGCCGGGGACTTGCACCGGCGCGCGCGAAGCGGTTGAAGGGGGGCTCGAAAACGAAGGGGTCTTTTTGCCGTGGCCGATACCATTTCCAGCGACAGCGTAGCGCAGGACCAGCTCCGCGCTTTCATCGAGCGCATCGAGCGCATGGAAGAAGAAAAGAAGGCGATCGCCGACGACATCAAGGAGATCTACGCCGAGGCCAAGGGCAACGGTTTCGACACCAAGGTACTCCGCAAGATCGTCTCCATCCGCAAGCAGGACCACAACGAGCGCATGGAGCAGGAAGCGCTGCTCGAACTCTACATGGCTGCCCTCGGCATGGCCGCCGCACCCCCCCAGGACGACGAATAAACCACTGACCTCACCCTGCCCGATGGCCCGAGAGAACCCGTTGCTCGCGGCGGCGGCGGTTGCTGCGCTGGTGGCCCTCGCTCTCCCGGGCGCTATGCGCGCCAGAGTGGGAACAGCCGGAGCCTAGCCGCTCAGTGCCCTTGCAAGGCATCTCGCAGCGGCAAGGCTTCTGTGACGCGCAGGTCGAGGTCCGCTTCGATGTGGTTGATGTGGCGGAGCAGCAGGCGGCCGGCTTCCGGCCCGTCGTGGCGTTCGAGCGCTGCGAGTATGTCGCCATGCTCGTTGTGGCCGCAACTGGATGCCCCGGTGCGGCCGTAAAGCGCAATCACCAGCGATGAGCGGGCCACCAGCTCCTCCATGAAGCGGAAGAGAATGGCGTTGCCGGCGACCTTTGCCAGCAGCAGGTGAAAGTCGCCGGAGGCGCGTATCTCGGCACGGCGGGCACCGGTGCCGCGCTGGTTCATCAGCCGGGATTCTTCGAGGAGGCTCTGCCGGAAGGCTGCGATGTCGGTGGGGCCGATGCGGCCGGCTGCGTCGATCGCAAGCGCCGGCTCGATCAACCGGCGCGAGTCGAAGACCTGGCGTGCTTCCTCGGGGGTGGGATTGGCGACGAAGGCGCCGCGATTGCGCTCGATGCGCACCAGGCCCTCGAACGAGAGCATCTGCAGCGCCGCACGAACCACGGTTCGGCTCACGTCGAACAATGTGCCGACCTCCGCCTCGACCAGCTTGATGCCGGGCGCCAGCCGTCGATCGATGATGGCGTCGCGGAGCTGCTCGCGGATCGCGAGGGCCCGGTCCTCTCCGCCGTTCAGCGTGGCGAAGGGATAGTCGGCCCGTTTGAAGTCTGTCCCCATGGCGATCATTCATACTCGGAATCGCCGATTGGGGAAGCGGCAATGTGAATACCTCTCATCGGTACGATTGCATACAATTGCGGCTGCCGATGGTAGACACATGCCTATTTTGTAGTCATCAGCCGATGGTGCCTACAGTTTAGCCTCGTCTGAAGTTGGAGCGAAGCCCAAGGATAACAGCGGCTTAGGTCGCGTCCATCCGGCTGGCACGACGCCTGCATTGTCTTTAGGTGCCAAGAGAGGGCTTCGGATGAGCAAGGCGGCTGAGATTGAGCTGGCGTCGGTGACCAAGCGGTATGGCGCGGCCGCTGCGGTCGACGGCATCAGCCTCAAGATTCCTGCGGGCGCCTATTGCTGCCTGCTCGGTCCCTCAGGCTGCGGCAAGACCACCACGCTTCGCATGATTGCCGGACATGAGACAGTGTCGGACGGCGATATCGTCCTGGGCAAGGCCATGGTTACGCATCTGCCGCCGGCCCGTCGCGGCACGGCGATGATGTTTCAGAGCTACGCGCTGTTCCCGCATCTCGACCTCGTCGACAACGTCGCCTTCAGCCTGCATATGAAGGGTGTCGGCAAAGAGCAGCGTCGGGGCAGGGCGCTCGAGATGCTCAAGCTGATGCAGATGGACGCCTACGGAACGCGGCGACCATCTCAGCTTTCCGGCGGCCAGCAGCAGCGTGTAGCGCTGGCGCGTGCGCTGATCACCGACCCAGAAGCGCTGCTGCTTGACGAGCCGCTTTCGGCGCTCGACCCGTTTCTCAAGATCCGCATGCGCGCCGAATTGAAGAAGCTGCAGACCCAGCTCGGCATCACCTTCGTCCATGTCACCCATAGCCAGGAAGAGGCCATGGCGTTGGCCGACCTCATCGTAGTGATGAACAACGGCAAGATCGAACAGGCTGCGTCGCCGCGTGAAGTGTTCGAGCGACCGGCAACGGCCTTCGTGGCGCGCTTCATGGGCGACCACAACGTGGTCTCGGGCCGCGCCTCGACGGCGAGCAACGGGCTCGCCGTGCTCGACGTGCCCAATGGCGCAAGCTTTGCCGCCACCGGCGTGGCGCCCGAAACCGGCACGCCGATCGACATCGCCATCCGCACCGATCACGTGCGCATCGGCGAACCGAGCGCCAAGGGCCTGGGCTTTACCGGCACCGTCTCGAACATCGAGTACCGCGGCGCCTCGGTGAAGCTCTCGGTCGATGGCGCCGGCATCGCGGATTTCACGGCCATCATCGACGACCGCAGTTATGACGCCAAGCCGGTCAGGGTCGGCGAGGCCGTGCCGCTCAATTGGGATGCCGAGGACGCCATCGTCCTCGGCCGTCCCGGAACTTGAACCGACCATTCACAACAGGGGTGAAGGCTATGAACGGGACTAACGAAACTCTGAAAGCCGCCGGCATTTCGCGGCGCAGCTTGTTGAAGGGCGCTGCCGCGCTTGCGGGCGCCGCCGCCGGTTCGGGGGCGCTGGGTGGCTTCCCCACCGTGTGGGCGCAAACCAACATTACGCTTCGCCAGTTCGGCACCGGCGTCAGCAACCTCAACGCCATCGCCGAAAAGTGCAAGGCGGACCTCGGCATCACGCTCGAGATGACGGCGACCGACTCCGACGCCGCGGCGCAGCGTGCGGTGACGCAGCCCGACAGCTACGACATCGCCGACATCGAGTACTGGATCTTGAAGAAGGTCTATCCGACCGGCGTGATCCAGCCGATGGATGTGACCAAGCTCAAGTACTACGACACCATCGTGCCGCTGTTCAAAACCGGCAAGCTGACGCCCGACAGCATCATCGCACAGGGCACTGCCCCGCACACCGTGGGCTATGTGGACTCGCCGGACGCCACGACGTTCGCTGCGGCCGAGACAGGCTACTTCACCATGGTCCCGACCATCTACAACGCGGACACGCTCGGCATCCGCCCCGATCTCGTCGGTCGCGAGATCTCGTCATGGGCCGACATCATGGACCCAGCCTTCAAGGGCAAGACCTCGATCCTCAACATTCCCTCGATCGGCATCATGGACGCCGCCATGATCATGGAAGCGCTCGGCAACATCAAATATGCCGACAAGGGCAACATGACCAAGGAAGAGATCGACAAGACCATCGATTTCCTGATCAAGGCGAAGCAGGACGGCCAGTTCCGTGCCTTCTGGAAGAGCTTCGACGAGTCCGTCAATCTCATGGCCTCGGGCGAGGTCGTCATCCAGTCGATGTGGTCGCCTGCGGTTGCCGCCGTCCGCTCGAAGGGCATCCCCTGCGTCTACCAGCCGCTCAAGGAAGGCTATCGCAGCTGGGGCGGTGGCCTCGGCCTCGCCAAGCACCTGTCGGGGGCACAGCTCGACGCGGCCTATGAGTATATCAACTGGTACACGTCCGGCTGGGTCGGCGGTTACCTCAACCGCCAGGGCTACTACTCGGCCAACATGGAAACGGCCAAGCAGTTCATGTCGGAAGACGAGTGGGGCTTCTGGATCGAGGGCAAGCCGGCGCAGGGCGACATCCTCTCGCCAGATGGCGTGGTGATGGAAAAGGCCGGCGCCGTCCGCGACGGCGGCTCCTTCGAACAGCGCATGGGCAGCGTCGCCTGCTGGAACTCGGTGATGGACGAAGACCGCTACATGGTCACCCGCTGGAACGAGTTCATCGCGGCGTAGTCACTCAACCCTCGTGGTCGCCTTCTCCCCTTGAGGGAGAAGGTGCCCGAAGGGCGGATGAGGGGTTTCTCTCAGCAATCGTGGATGAGGAGGTAAACCCCTCATCCGTCTCGGCCTCCGGCCGAGCCACCTTCTCCCTCAAGGGGAGAAGGGAACTGACTGAACCATCGAGGACGAGATGGCCATCGCCGAGCAGACCGCGACCGTTCCCATCACCACCTCCAAGCGGCGCACGCCCTTCTCCCTCGCTGGCATCGCCTCCTACCTCCAGGCGCTGCCGCTGTGGCTGATCCTGGGGTTCTTCCTCGCCCTGCCCATTCTGTTCCTCGTCGTCGTCAGCTTTTGGGACTACGATTTTGCCCGGATGTATCCGGATTTCATCTGGACCAACTATGCCGAGACGCTGGGCTCGTGGGTTACCTGGAAGACCTATCTCAATACCCTGAAGTTCGCGGCCATCGTCTGGGCATTGACGCTCGTCATGGGCTTCTGGGTCGCCTATTTCCTCGCCTTCCATGTGCGCAGCGCCACCACGCAGACGGTGCTGTTCCTCATCTGCACGGTGCCGTTCCTCACGTCCAACATCATCCGCATGATCTCGTGGATTCCGGTGCTGGGGCGAAACGGGCTGGTCAACTCTACATTGGTGCAGCTGGGCATCGTGCCGCAGCCGATCGAGTGGCTGCTCTACTCCGATTTCGCCGTCGTCCTCGCCATGGTGCACCTTTACACGCTCTTCATGGTGACGCCGATCTTCAACACGCTTATGCGCATCGACCGCTCGCTGATCGAGGCGGCGCGCGACGCCGGCGCCAGCGCATTCCAGATCCTCTGGAACGTCATCCTGCCGCTGGCCAAACCCGGCATGGCGATCGGCACCATCTTCGTCGTGACCTTGGTGATGGCCGACTTCTCCACCGTGCAGGTGATGAGTGGCGGGCAGTCCGCTTCGGTAGCGCTGATGATGAAGAACCAGATGAGCCTGCTGCAATATCCAGGCGCTGCCGCCAATGCCGTGGTGCTGCTGATCCTCGTGCTGCTGCTCGTCGCGGGCATCCTCCGCATCGTCGATATCCGCAAGGAACTCTGAGATGGGACGCGAGAAACGCACGATCGGCTTTTACGTCCTTGCCGCCTTCTTCGCGCTCTTCGTGCTTTTCCTTTACGGGCCGCTGAGTGCCATCTTCATCCTGTCGTTCCAGGGCCCGAGCGGCGGCCTCACCTTCCCGCTCAACGGCGTCTCGGTGCATTGGTTTTTCAACCTCTTCGAGAAGCAGGCGGTGGGTGATTTCGGCGCCAGCTTCTCTCGCTCGCTGCTGCTCGGGCTGATGGTGATGGCGGCGACGGTCGTCGTGGCGCTGCTCGCCGGCCTCGCCTTCCGCCGGAAGTTCGTCGGTGCGACGCCGCTCTTCTATTTGACCATTGCCAGCCTCGTGGTGCCCTCGATCATCGTCTCGCTCGGGATCGGGGTATTGTTCCAGCAGATCGGCATAAGGCCCAGCTGGTTCGGCTCGGGCTATGGTGCCCACCTCACCTGGACACTGCCGTTCGGTGTGCTGATCATGTTCGCGGTCTTCAACCGCTTCTCGCCGAGCTTCGAGGAGGCAGCGCGAGATCTCGGCGCCTCCCCCTGGCAAACCTTCTGGCATGTGCTCTTGCCGATGATCGCCCCGAGCCTCATCGGCGTCGGGCTCTTCGGCTTCTCGCTGAGCTACGACGAGTTCGCCCGCTCGCTCCTCACCATGGGGACGTTCAACACGCTGCCGCTCGAGATCTACGGCATGACCACCAATGTCACGACGCCGGTGCTCTACGCACTGGGGACCGTCACGACCGTCTTCTCCTTCCTCATTATCGGCGGCACCGTCGCGGTCATCGCCCTCATCAACCGCAGGCGCATGAAGGCCTGATGCGCATCCTCGCAATCAATCCCAACACCACTGCCTCGATGACGGAGAAGATCGGCCGTGCCGCCGAAATGGTGGCGTCGCCGGGGACTGATATCGTCGCCCGCAACCCCGCCTCTGGCCCGGCTTCCATCCAGGGTGCCGAGGATGGCGAAGCGGCGCTGCCCGGTCTATTCGAGGAGATCGACAAGGCGGATGGATTCGACGCCATCATCATTGCTTGCTTCGATGATACCGGGCTCTACCAAGCGCGGAAACGCACGCGGGTGCCGGTGATCGGCATCGGCGAGGCGGCTTACCACTACGCCATGCTTGTTGCCGAACGCTTCTCGGTGGTGACGACGCTCTCGGTCTCCATTCCCGTGATCCAGGAG
>DATCRS010000083.1:0-5963 GCA_036568845.1 Devosia sp.
CATGGTGACGGCGATCGCCTCGGCTCTCAGTGCGGCCGATCCGGACAACGCAGCGACCTACAATGCCAATGCCGACGCCGAGCGCACCAAGCTGGACCAGCTGGCAGCCGACCTCTCGGCCAAGCTGGCGCCGGTCAAGGAGAAGCCTTTCGTCGTCTTCCACGACGCCTATCAGTATTTCCAGCGCGCTTTCGGCCTCACCATCGCAGGTTCGATCACTGTCTCGCCGGAAAACATGCCCGGCGCCGACCGCATCGCCGAAGTGCGCGAAAAGCTGAAGACGCTGTCGACCGCCTGCGTCTTCGCCGAGCCGCAGTTCGATCCGCGCATCGTCGACGTCCTCGTCGAAGGCACCAGTGCCGGCAAAGGCGTCCTCGACCCCGAAGCCGCCGACCTGGAGGAAGGCCCCGACCTCTACCCCCAACTCCTCACCCGCCTGGCAGACAGCCTGGTGGAGTGTCTCAACCCCTAGGGCTCTCCGCCCCCTCATCCGCCCTTCGGGCACCTTCTCCCACGAGGGGAGAAGGAGGCTGTGGCGAGATCGTGCCCCACCACCTTCTCCCATGATGATGGGAGAAGGTGGGCGAAGCCCGGAAGAGGGTGGGCCGCTTGCTCGACCTCTGCCCTCCGATCCCGACTAGATTTCACGGGCTCTCGTATCAAGGGGCAGTCTCTCAATGACGTGCCTCTCTCCCCCTGAGGGAGAGAAGCGAGACTTAGGCCGGAACGGCCTTAGTCGCAGCAGAGAGGGGGCGCGATCTCTCAAGCGCCTCCCCCTCCCGGCCACCACCACACCAACCAACGCCACCTTTAACCCCTGCCCACCACCAACGTAATGTTAGCACATTAAGGGACTAGTCAATGCGTCACCTCATCCTCCCCTCCCTCCTCGCGCTCTTCGCCGCCCCCGCTCTGGCCGAAGAGACCACCGCCTGGCGCCTCTTTATTGCCGACCACGCAGCGCCCATCGTAACCGCCATCGATCTCGGCACCGACGCAGTCGCCGGAACCTTCAGCGTCGGCTCGCCCGCTGCGCTCTACACCACGCCCTCCAGAGCCACGGTTTACGCCGTGCAGGGCGAGGCGGACGCGGTTTCGGCGATCGCTTCCGGCTTCACCTTCGACGACCATGGCGATCACGGCGATATGGAGGTCACCGCGCCGCGCCTGCTGCAGTCCGAGATCAACGGCGACAAGCCGGTGCACTTCGTCGAGCACGACGGTGAAATCGCGATCTTCTTCGACGGCGAAGGCACCGTGCGCCTTGTCGACGAGGCTGATTGGCTCGCCGACAGGCCGGAGGTGCGCGAGATCGCGACGGCCGCGCCTCACCATGGCGTCGCGGCCCCCTTCGGCGATGTCGTCCTTGCCTCGCGCCCCAACTCCGAGGATCCCAAGGCTCTGCCGATCGGCATCGACGTCATCAGCGCCGATGGTGCCGAGACCGGCGCCTTCCACGCCTGCCCCGATCTCCACGGCGAGGCCTCCTCTGGCGACACGCTCGCCATCGCCTGCGCTGCCGGCATCCTCCTCGCCAAGGAGGGGCCGGAGATCACTCTGCTCCCCTATACCGGTCTGCCCGACGGCAAGTCGACCACGCTGCTCGGCGGCGTCGGCCTGCAGTACTGGCTGGGCAACTACGGGGCCGACAAGGTCGTCGTCATCGATCCTTCGGCCGAAGCGCCTTTCCGGGTGGTCGATCTCCCGTCGCGCCGCGTCCACTTCGCCATTGACCCGGTGGCGGTGAAGTATGCCTACATCTTCACCGAGGATGGCGACCTGCACCGGCTCGACGTCCTCTCCGGCCAGATCGACAAGTCGCTCCGCGTGACCGAGCCCTACTCGATGGACGGCGAGTGGAGCCTGCCGCGTCCGCGCATCGCGGTGGCGGGCGCCCAGATCGCCGTCACCGATCCGCTGCAGGGTCTCGTCCATATCGTCGACGCCGCGAGCTTCACCCTTGACCGTGACATTACGGTTGCCGGCGCCCCCTACAACATCGTCGCCGTCGGCGGCTCCGGCGAAAGCCACTGAACCATGCGGGGCCGGAACATCGGCCGGCTCCGCTCATTCCCCCACAGGAGTGGAGTTTTCCATGCACGACGTTGTCATCATCGGCGGCAGCTTTGCCGGCCTCGCCGCCGCCACGCAGCTCGGTCGAGCCCGCCGCGACGTGGTGGTCCTCGATACCGGCTTGCCGCGCAACCGCTTCGCTGCCCATTCGCACGGCTTCCTTTCTCGCGACGGCATGCCCCCGCTCGACATGCTGGCCGAAGCGCGCCGCCAGCTCGAAGCCTACCCGGCGGCAAAGTTTCGCACCGGCAAGGCCATCGCCGCCAACCAGGTCGAAGGCGGCTTCGACATCGAGCTCGAGTCCGGCGAGCGCCTCTCGGCCCGCCGCCTGATCCTCGCCCATGGCATGGTCGACGATACCTCGATCCTTCCTGGCGTCGAGGCCTGCTGGGGCAAGACCGTGTTCTTCTGCCCCTATTGCCACGGCTTCGAGGTCGCCGACCGCCGCCTCGGCCTCCTCCTGCGCCACGGCGATGCGCTCGAGCTCGCGCGCTTCTACAAGGAGTGGACGGACAAGTTCACGCTCTTCACCAACGGCGCCCAGGTCGATGCGCTGGTGCGGAAAACCCTCGCTGACATGAACGTCGCCATCGTCGACGACACCGTGATGTCGCTGGAGCACGAAAACGGCGAGCTTCGTGCCGTGGTGACGGCTGAAGGCACAGTGCCGCTCGACGCGCTCTTCACCCATCCGCCGGCGCGGTTCACCACCAATATTGGCGTCGAGCTCGGCTGCGAGACCAAGCCTGGCGGTCCGGGCGAGTTCTTCGTCACCGACGAGTGGCAGGAGACGACCGTCAAGGGCGTCTACGCCGCCGGCGACATCGCCCGCCCCGCCCCCTCCGTCAGCTACGCCGTCGCCGACGGCGTCGCTGCCGGCGTGATGGCGCACCGGAGCTTGTTGGTATAGCTCAAGCGGCCTCACCCTCATCCGGCCTTCGGCCACCTTCTCCCATCAAGGGAGAAGGCCCGACTGAGATATCTCGGCTCGATCGCCTTCTCCCCTAGTGGGAGAAGGTGCCCGAAGGGCGGATGAGGGGGGCGATGGTGCAGTCGGGACGCGGCGAGTCGCGAGCCTCTATGCGAGACGACCGCCACTCCGAAGCCTAACGCAACGGCCCCCTGAAGATGAAGAACGCCCCCACGGCGATCAACATGAACCCGATCCCGTGGTTCCAGGTCAGCTTCTCCCCGAGCACGAACACGGCGAACCCCACGAACACCGTGAGGCTGATCACCTCCTGGATGGTCTTGAGCTCGGCCGCCGAATAGGTGCCGTAGCCGATGCGGTTCGCCGGCACTGCCAGCCAGTATTCGACGAGCGCGATGCCCCAGCTCACCATCACCGCCACCCACATGGCAGCATGCGGGAACTTGAGGTGCCCGTACCAGGCGGTGGTCATGAACACGTTGGAGAGGACGAGAAGCAGAACCGGCAGAACGGCTGGGGAGACGAGAACGGCCATAGGACACCGAATCGGAGTGATGCCGCCCACATTGCGCCCATTGCGGGCGGCCGCAAGCTCGGCCAGAGTGGCGCCTCACGGAGGTCCATCGCCATGCGTCGCACTGCGCTTCTCGTCCCCGCCATTATCCTTTCCGCGCCCGCCCTTGCCGAGGAGATCAAGTGCGAGGGCGTCTTCGGCGTCGACAGCACGCTCGAGCTCATGGAAGCGACCTTCGGCACGGAGAACGTCGTCACCGGCGAGACCGACGGGCCCGAGGGCTCGACCATCATCGCCACCACCATCTTTCCCGACGATCCCGAGAAACGCATGGTCGTCGGCTGGTGGGACGAGGAGAACCGCACCGGCCTGAGCTATGTCGAGATCCCCGACAAGGACAGCGTCGCTGGCCTCCACGATGGCCTCACCGTCAAGGAAGTCGAGGCGCTGAACGGCGAGCCCTTTACCATGACCGGCTTCTGGTGGGACTATGGCGGCTATGCGGGCTTCCAGTCCGGCAAGCTCTCCGACATCCCCGGCGGCTGCGTCGTCTCGGTCTACTTTCAGCCCATGGCCACGCCCGATATCGACACCACCGCGGTTTCCGGCGACATCGAAGTCCCCTCCAGCGAGCCGCTGCTCGAAACCCTCGACGTGCGCGTCGATGCCGTCACCATCAGCTATCCCTTCCCTGACCTCGAGGGAATGGACGAGGCGCCGGCCGAAGACACCCGCGGTTGACCGCCACCGCGCCACGGCGTAACACTCCATCCACGTTGGTTCCCCGCGCCCGTTGCGGCAAGGGGATCAAAAGGGAACACGGTGCGGCGTACCCATCAGGGACCAAATCCGTGGCTGCCCCCGCAACTGTAAGCGGCGAGTGCTCTCCGGTTACCACTGGCTTCGGCCGGGAAGGTGGAGAGACACAGCGACCCGCGAGCCAGGAGACCTGCCGACGTGCAACCGGGGCGAAGAGCCCAATTTCAATCCGCACGGAGGGTGCAGGTATATGAATGCTCAGGTCCAGACGGCCCAGACCGTCCATCTTTCTCTGTCTCAGCGTCTCGTTGCCGGGGTGCTCGCGCTTTTCATCGGTTTGACGCTGGTGGTCGGCGTCGGCTTTGCCAGCGACATGGCCGTGCACAATGGCGCCCACGACACGCGCCACGCCCTCGGCTTCCCCTGCCACTGAGACATCGGCCATCGGCTGATGGTCTGAGAAAGCAACAGCAATGAAACTCTTCCAGCGAATCTTCTTCGCTGCGGTCCTTGCCGGGCTCGCAGCCGGCCTCGCCATGAGCGCCCTTCAGCAGTGGAAGGTGACGCCGCTCATCCTCGAGGCCGAGACCTACGAGAATGCCGCCACGACCGTAGAGGCGCACAGCCACCCCGAAGGCACGGCTCCCCATACCCACGAGGAGGTCGCGCCCGCCCACACTCATGACGAAGAGGCCTGGGCCCCGCAGGATGGTGCCGAGCGCACATTCTACACGGTGCTGGCAAACGTCCTCGGCGGCATGGGCTTTGCCCTGTTGCTCGCCGCCACCTCGGTCCTCCTCGGTCTCCCCATCACCGCCGCCAATGGCGTGATCTGGGGTCTCGGCGGTTTCCTTGCCTTCCACCTTGCGCCCGCCCTCGGCCTGCCGCCCGAACTGCCCGGCATGCCGGCTGCCGATCTCGGTGCCCGCCAGCTCTGGTGGTGGGGCACGGCGCTCGCCACCGGGGCAGGCCTCCTCGTCATTGCGAAACTCCGCAACTGGACAAGCATCGGCATCGCTGCCGTGCTGCTGATCGCCCCGCACATTATCGGCGCGCCGCAACTCGCCGGCGAGCACGCCGCCGCTGTCCCCGCCCATCTCGCCACCGAGTTCGCCGCTGCGGCGCTCGCCGCCGGGGCGCTCTTCTGGCTGAGCGTTGGCCCGCTGCTCGGCTGGCTCGTCGAACGCTTCGCCCGCCGCGAGGCCACCGCGCTCAAGGGAGCCCACGCATGACCCCTGCCGAACTCGCCAGTTCAAAGATCCCCGTCACCGTCATCACCGGCTTCCTCGGCGCTGGCAAAACGACCCTCGTCCGCCACCTGCTGGCCCACGCCCAGGGCAAGCGCATCGCGCTCATCATCAACGAGTTCGGTGAGCTCGGCGTCGACAAGGACATCCTCGCCGGCTGCGGCGATGAGACCTGCCGCGAGGAGGATATGATCGAGCTCGCCAATGGCTGCATCTGCTGCACCGTGGCCGACGAGTTCATCCCCACCATGCAGCAGCTCCTCGCTCGGGAGGATCGGCTCGATCACATCATCATCGAAACCTCCGGCCTCGCCTTGCCGCAGCCGTTGATCCGCGCCTTCAACTGGCCGGAAATCAAGTCGCAGGTCACCGTCGACGGCGTCGTCACCGTGGTCGATGCCGCAGCCCTCAGCGAAGGCCGCTTTGCCGCCGACGAGGC
>DATCRS010000084.1:0-4842 GCA_036568845.1 Devosia sp.
CCCCGCCGATGCCGGCAAGCCGCCGCGCCGCGACAAGCGCTTCGCCGACGAAGGGACACGCGCCCCCGACCTCTCCGACGGCGTCTGGTTCAGCCTCTCCCTTGGCCGCAAGCACCGCGCCGATCCCAAATGGCTGCTTCCACTGCTCTGCAAGGCCGGCAATGTGGAGAAGCGCGACATCGGCTCGATCAGGATCTTCGACGCCGACACCAGGTTCGAGATCGCCGCCGACAAGGCCGCCGCCTTCGCCGAGGCCGTCGCGCAGCCCGGCGCGCTGGAAAAAGGCGCCCGCATCGTCCCGGTTTCGGAAAAGCTCACCCGCTCGGGCAAACCCTTCTCGCGCCCGCGCACCGGCAAGCCTTACGCCCCGGCCGAGGCTCCATCGGAAAAACCCAAAAAGTGGCAGCCCCGGCTCGACCACGAGCCGCGGCCCGAGCGCGAACAGAAGTACAAGGTCCGCTCCGACAAAGGCGCCGGCCTCGGCACGCAGCCTGCTACCGGCCTTGTGAAGGCGCCCAAATCCAACCCCAAGGACAAGGGCAAGCCCAAATACAGGAACCGCCCCAATGCCGGCAAACACCAGGGCGAACAGCCGCGCAAGAAGTCGAAGCAGCAGGAGTGAGGCGGAGCCATCCCGCGCCCCTCTCTTGCTCGGCTAGGGACTTAGCAAGAGCTAAGTCCAAGACCTCGCTTTCTCCCTCGCAAGGGGGGAGAGGGTGTTGGGGCTAGATCTCTCCTACCTCTCCCCTTGCGGGGGAGAAAGGAATTTCCTGGGTTTAGCTGGAGCCCTCTTGCGAAAGCTAAGCCCTTGGAAATTCCAAGAGAGGGGCACGCGGGCTTTCCATGAGAAAGCCAAGGGAGCAGGGACCCACATCCCTACTCCCTATTCGCTTCTGCCTACTGCCTCGGGCCCGCTGGCCCCTCACCGACTCGGGCTTGGCGGCAATCCCTTGGCCTTCCGCCACGCCTGGTACTCGTCCTCGGCATCGGGATGCAGCGGGTAGTAGCGCCGGAGCGACTCGCCCGCCATCAGCTTCTCGCGGGAGAACACTTCCCACTCGGCGTGCTTCTTGGAATCCTCGATGACCTTCTCGGCCATGGCCTGCGGCAGCACCACCACGCCGTCATCGTCGGCCATGATGATGTCGCCGGGGATCACGGTGACGCCGCCGCACGAGATCGGCACGTTCACCGCTGACGGGAAGATGCTGGTTTGTACGTGGTAGTTCGGGCTCCAGCCGCGCAGCCACAGCGCCAGGTCGAGCTTGTCGACGTTGGGCTTGTCGCGCATCACCCCGTCGATGACGATGCCGGCGCCTTTGCGGCCGCGGAAATAGGTCGACATCATGTCCCCGAAGATGCCCGAGCTCATGTCGCCGCGCGCATCCACTACCACCACGTCGCCTTCCTCCACCTGGTAGAGCACGTGGCGGTGGAGCTGCGTCTCCGGATCGGCATACTCGCCTTCCGAAAAGAGATCCGGCCGCTGCGGCAGACACTGCAGCGTCAGCGCCGGGCCGACGATCGACTTGCCGGGGTTCTGCGTCACCGGGCCGAGCATATGCGGGTTGCGAAATCCCGCATGGCCGAGCGAGCCGGCAACGGTCGCGGTACCGATATCCTTGAGCGCATCGATGATGTGCTTGGCCGGTCGCTGGATGATGGGAATATTCTCGTTCGTCGGAAACTTGGCCATTAGGCTCCTCCAATATGTCTTCGTGTGCGGCCTACCAGTTGGTGACCGAGCCGTCCTTGCGCTTCCAGTGCGGGGCTTCCCAGAACTTGAAGCTTTGCTTTTTGACTTCCGCCTCATCCACCTCCACCCCCAGGCCGGGGCCAGTCGGCACGTCATAGACCGCGCCGTTGAGCAGCGGCTGCACCGGGAAGAGGGGGGAGACGCCGGCGCCCATATAGTTCTCGGCCGGCGAGGCCCGCGTTTCGAGCCAGGCGAAGTTGGCGACCGCCGCCGAGACGTGAATGGTCGCCGCCGTGCAGATCGGCCCCAGCGGATTGTGCGGCATCAGGTCGACATAGTGCGCCTCGCTCCAGCCCGCGACCTTCATGCTTTCGGTAATGCCGCCGACATTGCAGACGTCGATGCGGTTGAACTGGTGGATGCCGCGCTCGATATAGGGCAGGAACTGCCACTTGCTCGCGAACTCCTCGCCGATGGCGAAGGGCACGTCGACCATGGTGCGGAGGCTCTCATAGGCCTCGGGCGTTTCGTCGCGGATCGGCTCTTCGAGGAAGTCCAGCGTGCCCGACGGCATCTTCTGGCAGAAGCTCGCCGTCTCGGCGACCGAGAGCCTGTGGTGGTAGTCGATGCCCAGCACCGCCCGGTCACCCAGCGCCTCGCGCGCCTTCACCATCCATTTGGCGGTGTCAGCGATGGATTGGCGCGGCTCATGGATGCCGTTGTCATCGGCCCCGGCGGGGAAGAAGCGGATCACGTCCCAGCCGCGGCTCATCAGCTCCTTGGCCTGCTCGATCATGCCGTCGCTCGGGGGCAGGGCGGTCGAGGCAAAGGTCGGAATCTGGTCGCGCTGCTTGCCCCCCAGCAGCTCATAGACCGGCACGCCCAGCGCCTTGCCCTTGATGTCGTGGAGCGCGATGTCGATGGCCGAGATCGCCGCCTGCAGCACGCGCCCGCCTTCGAAATACTGGCTGCGATACATCTCCTGCCAGATGCCGCCGATATTGAACGCATCCTTGCCGATCAGCCATTCGCGATAGTGCTCGATGGCGCCGACCACCGCCTTCTCGCGGCCCGAAAGCCCGCTCTCGCCCCAGCCGTAAACCCCTTCGTCGGTCTCGACCTTGACGATCAGCTGGTTCCGGTGCCCCACCCAGGTCGGGTAGGAGATGATGTCTCTGATCTTCATGGCTCTCACCAGCTGGTCATGGAGCCGTCCTCCAGCCGGGCAATCGGCAGGTAGGCGGCGGCGTAGGGGTATCTGGCGGCCAGGTCCTCGTCGATATCGGTACCGTGGCCGGGCGTCTCGTTGGGGTAGAGATAGCCGCGGTCGTAGCGCCAGTCGCACTTGAAGACGTCATATGTCTCCTTGGTGTAGCCGGTGAATTCCTGGATGCCGAAGTTCGAGATCGCCGTATCGACGTGGATGTTGGCGCCCATCGTCGCGGGCGACATGTCCATCGGCCCATGGCAGGCCGAGCGCACATGGTAGATCGAGGCGAAGTCGAAAATCTTCTTGATGCCGGTGACGCCGCCTGCATGCACCGCGGTGACGCGGATATAGTCGATCAGCTGCTCGGAAATGAGCGTCGTGGTGTCATAGATCGAGTTGAACACCTCGCCCACCGCCAGTGGCTGCGTGGTGTGCTGCCGGATGATCCTGAACCCTTCCTGCAGCTCGGCGGGGATCGCATCCTCCAGCCAGAACAACCGGTAGGGTTCGAGGTCCTTGCCCAGCCGCGCCGCCTCGATCGGCGTCAGCCGGTGGTGCACGTCATGCAAGAGGTGCACGTCCCAGCCCACCGCGTCGCGCAGCTTCTCAAACAGCTTTGGCACCAGCGGCAGGTACTTATGCGTGGCCCAGACTTCCTCGGTCACCATCGGCTTGATCATGCCGCCGGCTGCCTGGTCGGTGGAGGGGCCGGTGCCGTAGATCGGCGGCAGGCCGGGGATCGACACCTGCGCGCGGATGGCGTCGAGTCCCTGCTCACGCAGCTTCACCACGCCGTCGACCACCTCGGGAATGTCGAGCCCGCCGACATGCTTGTAGACCATCACCTTGTCGCGCGACCGGCCGCCGAGCAGCTGGTAGAGCGGCATGCCGGCGACCTTGGCCTTGATGTCCCAGAGCGCCATGTCGATCGCTGCGATCGCCGCCATGGTGATCGGCCCGCGCCGCCAGTAGGCACCCTTGTAGAGATACTGCCAGATGTCTTCGGTCCTGAGCGGATCCTTGCCGATCAGCGTCGGCGCGATGTGGTCCTGGATATAGGACACCACCGCCAGCTCGCGCCCGTTCACCGTACCGTCGCCGATGCCATAGACGCCCTCGTCGGTGATGACCTTGGCGGTGACGAAGTTCCGTCCGGGCGAGCAGACGATGACCTTTATTTCCTTGATCTTCATGACTGACGCTTTCGTTTACGTATGGCGGGCTGGGGCGTGGGGAGTGCCACGCCCTCGTGGTTCGACAAGCTCACCATGAGGGCTACTGATATTTCTGAGGGCCTCATCCTGAGCCTGTCGAAGGACGGGCCCGGGTAACCCCCTCCCGCGACCCTCGCCAACCTCAGCTCCACGTGCGATCCCACGAATACTCATCGTCCCACTGGCTGGTCGGCTGCCAGATCCCGGTAACCCCCTCCTGCAAATGCTCGCTGATCACCTCGTCGACGACGTCGTCGATGCCGAGCCCAGGCTTGTCCGGCACCGTGATGAACCCATCCTTGACCAAAGGCTTGGGCAGCCCGGTGACGATGTCGTCCCACCACGGCACTTCCACTGTGTGGTATTCGAGCGCCATGAAGTTCTCGGTCGCCACCGCCACATGCGCGGCGGCCATCGCGGCGATCGGGCTCTCGGCCATGTGGATGGCCATAGCGACGCCGTGGTCCTGCGCCATGTCGCCGATCTTCTTGGTCTCGAGGATGCCGCCGCTGGTGAGGAGGTCCGGGTGGATCACCGAGATGCCGGCCTTGAGCAGCGGCTCGAACCCTTCCTTGAGATAAATGTCCTCGCCGGTGCAGATCGGCACCGAGGTCGCCTGCTGCAGTTGCCTGTACTGCTCGGTGTACTGCCAGGGGATCACGTCCTCGAGCCAGGCAGGGACATACTTCTCGATACGGCGCGACAGGCGGATGCCGTCCTGC
>DATCRS010000085.1:0-5768 GCA_036568845.1 Devosia sp.
CGGTGACGTGGCTGCGCCGGAGCATCGAGACCAATCGCAATTTTCCCATCGCTCATTTCTGTCTCGCCGCCGCGCTTGCGCAGCTCGGGTCGCGAGACGAGGCGCGAGCCGCCGCGCAGGCCGGACTTGCACTCGACCCGCTCTTCACGATCTGCCGTTATCGGGTCAACGCGCTCAGTGACCACCCGAACTACCTGGCCGGGCGCGAACGGACCTATGAGGGCCTGCGCATCGCCGGAGTGCCCGACGGCTAGCCCGACGCGTTCACGCTCCGCCGCGAAAGCCCGTCGCCAGCACATAGCGTTCCGACGAATCCTGTCGGCTCGCCGCCGGCTTCACGTGGCGCACGGTCGCAAAGTCGCGCTTGAGCTGCGCGAGCAGATCGGCGTCGGCGCCGCTCTGGAATGTCTTGGCCAGGAACGCGCCGCCAGGCTTGAGCACGTCGCAAGCAAAGGCCGCCGCCGTCTCGACCAGGCCAACGATGCGGAGCTGGTCGGTCTTGCGGTGACCGGTGGTGTTGGCGGCCATGTCGGACATCACGACGTCGGCCTTGCCGCCGAGCATCGCCGTGAGCTTCTCCGGCGCGTCGTTGTCCATGAAGTCGAGCTGCGCGAAGTCCACGCCAGGAATCTCTGGCATGTCCAGCAAATCGATCGCGACGACCTTGCCTTTGCCGTCGACCGAGCCGACGCGCTTGGCGGCGATCTGGCTCCAGCCGCCGGGTGCGGCACCAAGATCGACCACGGCCATGCCTGATTTCAGCAGCCGAAACTTGTCGTCGATCTCGAGCAGCTTGAACGCCGCACGCGAGCGATAGCCTGCGGCCTTGGCCTTGGCGACATAGGGATCGTTGAGCTGCCGCTCCAGCCACAGCTTCGACGACAGCTTGCGCTTGCCGCCGGTCTTGACCTGGACGTGCAAGCGGCCGGTGGTGTCTTTCGCCATGTCACCAGCTCCTGAGCGCGCCATCCTCGCGCATCATCTCGACCAGCATGCCCTCGCGCAGGCCCCGGTCGGCGACGCGCAGGCGCGGCAGCGGGAACGCGTGCCTGATGGCATCGAGTATGGCGCAGCCGGCCAGTACGAGATCAGCGCGCTCGACGCTGATGCAGCTGTTGCCGGCGCGCTCCTCATAGCTCATGCCGAGCAGCTTGCTGATGGTCGCGGTGATGTCGGTATCGTTCATCCAGATGCTGTCGATGCGGCGGCGGTCGTAACGCACGAGATTGAGATGGATGCCGGCGAGCGTCGTCACCGTGCCCGATGTGCCGAGCAAATGCATGTCGGTGAGATCGCGGCCGTGCTCCGCAGCGAACGGCGCAACGTGATTGGCGACCTCCTGCTCCATTGCGGCATAGATCTCCGGCGTCACGTCGCGACCGCCGAATTGCTCGGCCAGCGTCACGACGCCAAGCGGGATCGACATCCAGGCCTTGATCCGCGGCTCGGGATCTTGCGGGTCGCGCTCGATCCGCACCAGCTCGGTCGAGCCGCCGCCGATATCGAACAGGATCGCGCCGCGGCCCCTGGGATCGACCAGCGGCGAGCAGCCGAGCATCGCAAGCGAGGCTTCGGTCTCGCGGTCGATCACCTCCAGCTCGATGCCGGTCTCAGCCGCAACGCGGCTGCGGAAGCCCTCCGCATTCGAGGCCGCGCGGCAGGCTTCGGTGGCGATCAGCCTCAGCCGCTTGGCCTTGCGGAGGTTGATCTTGTCCCGGCAGATGCTGAGCGCTGCGATGGCGCGATCGATCGCGGCCTCGCTGATGCAGCCCGTGGCCGAGACGCCCTCTCCGAGCCTGATGATGCGCGAGAAGGAATCGACCACGCGAAAACCGTCGTGGGTCGGACAGGCGATCAGGAGCCTGCAATTGTTGGTTCCGAGGTCCAGCGCCGCATAGACGCCGGTTCCCGGCGCCTGCGCGCCGACGGCAGGTGCCGTGGCCAATGCCACCGCCGCCATCGACCCCTCCAGCTCACCGTGCGGCGCTAGGCCGTCGCGGAGCCGCGTGTGGTCATTCATACAAACTGTCTTTCCACGGCCCCTAAGAGGCCGGTCCGGAATTGATTTTTCGCCTGAAACATTAGCAGCGCGGCTGACATGCGCAACATCGCATCACATAGGACCATGCCCATTCGTGCGTTGTCGTGACTGGGAGCGTGGGCTATTTTTGGCAGGTCCGGTCCCCCAGGCGCCCTCCAAATCGCGCAATTTGCCGGCTTTCAGGTCAATTCCATGCAAGAACACACCAAATCGTCTACGCTCGAAAACGCTATTGCACTGCAAAAATATGGCGTCGGGCAGCCTGTCCGCCGCAAGGAGGACGACACGCTGGTGCGCGGCAAGGGCCGCTACACCGACGATTTCAACCTGCCCGGCCAGGCCCATGCCGTAATGGTCCGCTCGACCCATGCTCACGGAATCATCCGCGGCATCGGGACCGATGCCGCCAAGGCGATGCCGGGTGTGCTCGGCGTGTGGACGGGCAAGGACATCGACGCCGCGGGCTACGGTCCCTTCACCTGCGGCCTGCCGCTGAAGAGCCGCGACGGCTCGCCCCTGCTCCAGACCAACCGCCATCCGCTCGCCACCGACAAGGTCCGCTTCGTCGGCGATCCCGTCGCCTTCGTGGTGGCGGAGACGCTGGCGCAGGCGCGCGACGCGGCCGAGGCGGTCGAGCTCGATATCGAGCCGTTGCCGGCGGTGACCGATCCCGAGGAAGCCGCCAAGCCAGGCGCGCCGCAGCTCTACGACCACATCCCCAACAACGTGGCGCTGGACTACCACTATGGCGACAAGGCCGCGGTGGACGCCGCTTTCGCCGGCGCCGCCCATGTCACCAAGGTCGACATCGAGAACACCCGTGTCGCCGTGGTGTCGATGGAACCGCGCGTCGGCCTTGCCTCCTACGACAAGGTGACCGAGCGCTACACCATCCAGATGCCGACGCAGGGCGTCGCGGGCAACCGCGCCAACCTCGCCAAGAATTTGAAGGTGCCGAACGACAAGGTGCGCATCCTCACCGCCAATGTCGGCGGCTCCTTCGGCATGAAGAACGTCAATTATCCCGAATATATGTGCATCCTGTATGCGGCTAAGGCGCTCGGACGCCCGGTGAAGTGGCTCGACGAGCGCTCCACCAGCTTCCTCTCCGACAGCCACGGCCGCGCGCAGAAGATTCACGCCGAGCTGGCGCTCGATGCCGAGGGGCATTTCCTTGCGGCAAGACTGTCCGGCTACGGCAACCTCGGCGCCTATATCACCGGCGTTGCGCCGAGCCCGCTCTCGCTCAACACCGGCAAGAACTTCTCCAGCGTCTACCGCACGCCGCTGATGGCGATTGACATCAAGACCGTGCTGACCAACACCACACTGATGGGGGCCTATCGCGGCGCCGGACGGCCCGAGGCGAACTACTACATGGAGCGGCTGATCGACCGTGCCGCCGACGAGATGGGCATCAACCGGCTGACGATGCGCAAGCGCAACTTCATCAAGCCGAACCAGATGCCCTTCCCCGCCTCGTCAGGCGTCACCTATGACAGCGGCGACTTCCAGGCGGTGTTCAACAAGGCGCTCGAGATCTCCGACCACGAGAATTTTGCCAAGCGCAAGAAGGAGAGCAAGAAGGCCGGCAAGCTGCGCGGCATCGCCGTCGGCTCCTATCTCGAGGTCACCGCGCCGCCAGGCCCCGAGCTGGGCAAAATCGTGTTCGATCCTGACGGCAGCGTGCAGCTCATCACCGGCACGCTCGACTACGGCCAGGGCCACGCCACGCCGTTCGCACAGGTCCTCTGTGCGCAGCTTGGCGTTCCCTTCGAGAGCGTGAAGCTGGTGCAGGGCGATAGCGACATCGTCCACACCGGCAACGGCACCGGCGGCTCGCGCTCGATCACGGCCAGCGGCATGGCCATCGTCGAGGCCTCCAAGCTCGTCATCGAGAAGGGCAAGCGCGCCGCCGCGCACATGCTGGAAGCGTCCGAGGCCGACATCGAGTTCGAAGGCGGCAGTTTCACCATCGCCGGCACCGACCGCAGCATCGACATCATGGAGCTCGCCAAGAAGCTGCATGACGGCAAGGTGCCTGACGGCGTGCCCGACAGTCTCGACGTCGACCACACCACCGAGCCGTTGCCCTCGGCCTTCCCGAACGGCTGCCATGTCGCCGAGGTCGAGATCGATCCTGACACCGGCGTCGTGCAGATCGTGCGTTACAGCGCGGTGAACGATTTCGGCACCGTGATCAACCCGATGCTGGTCGCCGGCCAGCTGCATGGCGGCGTCGTGCAAGGCATCGGCCAGGCACTGATGGAGCACATCCGCTACGACGAGAGCGGCCAGCCGATCACGGGCTCGCTGATGGACTACGCGCTGCCCCGCGCCGAGGACGTTCCGAACATGACCGTCGGCGATCACCCGGTGCCCGCCACCACCAATCCGCTCGGCAGCAAGGGCTGCGGCGAAGCCGGCTGCGCCGGCAGCCTGTCGACGGTGGTGAACGCGGTGCTCGACGCGCTCTCCGACTACGGCATCAAGCACATCGACATGCCGCTGACCCCGGAGCGGGTGTGGCGGGCCATTCAGGATGCGAAGGGGAAGGCGGCGTAGGGTTGTCGTTCACCTCGCCCCGCTTGCGGGGCAGAGGTCAGCGCGTAGCGCCGGGTGAGGGGGAGCTTCCGCGGGGACGGCGACAAACGACTCGCGGAGAGCCCCTCACCCGCCGCGCGTTCCGCGCGTCGGCCTCTCCCCCGCAAGCGGGGCGAGGCGAAGATGCTAAACCGCCGCCTGCTCGCGCGGTTGGTAGATCGCGGTGTGCTGGCAGTGCGCGAGCGGCGTCGTGCCATTCGCAACGACCAGCGCGTCGAACTCGACGAAGCGGTGGCCTTTCTTCTCGTAATTCGCAGTGACCTTCGCCCGCGCCACAATCTCGTCGCCGATGCGCGCGGGCGACAGCAGTTGCATGCGGCTGCCGACGTGGATCCATGGGCCCAGAATGGTGTTGTCCACCAGCACGCGGTTCATCACGCGCTGGATCAGACCGGGATGGCCGAGACCCTCGCGCGCGAAGATTGGATCGGTCTCCCTGATATCGGCGAGATAGTCGCTCGCCGCCCGTCCGGCCCAGCAGCGCGGCGCCGTGCCCAGCCACTTGCCTGTCGCGAAGATCTCGCGGTCGACCGGCTTGCGTTCGACGACCGGGGGCACCTCAACATAGTCGCCCAATGACAGCACCGGCGCTGCCGCCGGCAGCGAGGCTGTGCCGGTGGCGCACAGCTCGGAGCGGCTGAAAACCTCGATCGTGAGCAGGCCATTGTGCTCGGTGGCGTCGACATCGGCGGTCTCGCCGTCATAAACGGGCTTGATGAAGCGGGCCTCGACCAGCCCGCGGGAGAGGAAATCGCGGCCCCAGCGCAACACCGGCACGTGCATCATATAGGCGAAGACATCGACACCAGGCACCAGCCCGCCGGAAAAGCCGAAGCGGCGCGCCACCGTGTCGTCATGCATCTTGTTTTCGGACTGTTTGGCGGTGTTGTAGGCCTCAACGCGCCAGGTTTCGAGCCGGTTCGGCATGGCTTGAATTCCCCAATATTCTTGTTGTTTCAGGTCTGATCGTAGGCTCCGGGGAACACCGGTCAATCCCCTCGCCTTTGCGGCTCGAATGCGGTACCACGCCGCGAATGGACGACACTCCCACCCGCATCTATGTCGACGCCGACGCCTGCCCGGTGAAGGACGAAATCTATCGCGTGGCGCTCCGGCACGGCGT
>DATCRS010000086.1:0-5125 GCA_036568845.1 Devosia sp.
ACGCCGGGCTGGCGGTGACGGACGGGAACTATGAGCTGGCGCTGGTCTCGATGGCGCTCGGCGATTTCGACCCGCTGCGCGTCTGTTCGCAAATGCGGACGGCCGAGGCGACCCGCACCCTGCCGATCATCCTCATCGCCGACGAAGCCGACCGGCCGCGCGTGGTGCGCGGCCTCGACCTGGGGGTCAACGATTTCATCATGCGGCCGGTGGAGCGCAACGAGCTCTCGGCGCGCGTGCGCACGCAAATTCGCCGGCAGCGCTACGCCGTGGAGCTACGGCAGAGCGTCACCAATACCCTCGCACTCGCGGTGACGGACGAACTCACCGGCCTTTACAACCGTCGCTATTTCGATCGCCACCTGACGCTGATGCTCGACAAGGCCCGCGAGCAGGAGCGGGACATGGCGGTCATGCTGATCGACATGGACTTCTTCAAGTCGGTCAACGACACCCATGGCCACGACATGGGCGATGCGGTGCTGAAGGAGTTCGCGGTTCGCCTGCGGCGCAACATCCGCGGCGTCGACCTCGCCTGCCGTTTCGGCGGCGAGGAGTTCGTGGTGCTGATGCCCGACACCGACTATCGGCAGGCACAGAACGTCGCCGAGCGCGTGCGGACCGCGGTGGCCGAACGGAGCTTCGAGGTGGGCCGAGGCGGTCCCCTTGCGGTGACCGTATCGGTGGGCGTCGCGCTCAACGAGACCGAGGCCGACACGCCCGAAATGATCCTCAAGCGCGCCGATGTCGCCCTCTATCGCGCCAAGCGCGAGGGCCGGAACCGCGTGGTCTTCGACGCGGCGTAATCCACCCGACAGCAGGGGCTGCCTGGCGGTGAAATAGTTTTCCGTCCTCAGCACTCCGGCGCATAGCCGATACTCGCTGCGGCGGCGAGAGCGAACGGCTTTGCGCACCCGCCTAACCCCGCGCAAAGCAGGGGAAATCGTTCACCCTGGCGGCAAACATCGGGACTTGCTGGAGATTTGGTCAGAGCGTATTTGCTGGCCTCTGATCAGTCTGGATACTCTTTGACGCATGACCGCGCCGCGTACGCTCAGCCACCTTAAGGCCCTCGAGTCCGAGAGCATCGAAATCTTCCGTGAGGTGGCGGCCAGCTTCGAGCGGCCGGTAATGATGTATTCGATCGGCAAGGATTCTTCGGTCCTGCTGCACCTGGCACGCAAAGCGTTCTTTCCGAGCCGCATCCCGTTCCCGCTGCTGCACATCGATACGACCTGGAAGTTCCGGGAGATGATCGCCTTCCGCGACCGGATGGCGGCCGAGCACGGTTTTACGCTGCTGGTCCACACCAATCCCGAGGGCAAGGCGAACAACATCAACCCGTTCGACCACGGCTCGGCGCGCTACACCGACATCATGAAGACGCAGGCGCTGCGGCAGGCGCTGAACGCCGGGCGCTATGATGCGGCCATCGGCGGCGCCCGACGGGACGAGGAGAAGAGCCGCGCCAAGGAGCGCATCTTCTCGCACCGGAACACATCCCACGCCTGGGACCCCAAGAACCAGCGGCCTGAGCTCTGGCGCATCTTCAACACGCGGCTGGCCCCGGGCGAGAGCATGCGCGTGTTCCCGCTCTCGAACTGGACCGAGCTCGATATCTGGACCTACATCTATTCGGAAGGCATCGAGATCCCGCCGCTCTATTTTGCCCGCAAGCGCCCGGTGGTGAGGCGTTCCGGTACGCTGATCATGGTCGACGACGAGCGCATGCCGCTCGAGCCCGGCGAGCACCCCGTCGAGGAGATGGTACGGTTCCGCACGCTGGGGTGCTACCCGCTGACCGGCGCGATCCGCTCGAACGCCTCGGACCTGCCCTCGATCATCATGGAGATGCAGGCGAGCCGGACCTCGGAGCGCGAGGGCCGGCTGATCGACAGCGACCAGGCCGGCTCGATGGAAAAGAAGAAGCAGGAGGGGTATTTCTGATGACGACTGCTACCGCCATCGCTACCCCCGACACCGACCTCGACCTGTGGCTGAGCCAGCAGACGGACAAGGGCCTGTTGCGGTTCCTGACCTGCGGGTCGGTGGATGACGGCAAGTCGACGCTGATCGGGCGGCTGCTCTATGACAGCCAGTTGATCCTCGACGACCAGCTGGCGAGCCTGCGCAAGGAGAGCTGGAACCGGACAACCGGTGACGAGGGCATCGACTTTTCGCTGCTCGTCGACGGGCTGACCGCCGAGCGCGAGCAGGGCATCACCATCGACGTCGCCTACCGGTTCTTTTCGACCGACAAGCGCAAGTTCATCGTCGCCGACACGCCCGGCCACGAGCAGTATACGCGCAACATGGCGACAGGCGCGTCGAACGCCGACCTCGCCATCGTGCTCATCGATGCGCGCAAGGGCGTGCTGACGCAGACCCGGCGCCACAGCTTCATTCTCTCGCTGATCGGGGTGAAGCACGTGGTGCTGGCAGTCAACAAGATCGACCTCGTCGGCTACGATGCCGATGTGTTCAACGCCATCGAGAGCGAGTATCGCGCCTTCGCCAAGGACCTTGGGTTCGAGACGCTGGCGGCGGTGCCGGTTTCGGCGCTGAAGGGCGACAACATCCTTAAAGCCAGCGTGCACACGCCATGGTTCACCGGCACGCCGCTGGTGCCCTATCTCGAAACCATCGAGGTGGCGACCGACCGGACCAACAAGCCGATGCGGTTTCCGGTGCAGTGGGTGAACCGCGCCAGCATCGATTTCCGGGGGTTCTCGGGCACTGTCGCGTCGGGCGTGGTGAAGGTCGGCGACGAGGTGCTGGTGGCCGCGTCGCGGAAGCCCGCAAAGGTGGCGCGCGTCGTCACCATGGACGGCGACCAGACCGAGGCCGTGGCCGGCGAGGCCGTGACCGTGGTGCTCGACCGCGAGGTCGACATTTCCCGCGGCGACGTGCTGGTGCATCCGGGCGAGACGCCGGACTTTTCCAACCAGTTCCAGGCGCGCCTGGTATGGATGGCCGAAGAGCATGCGCTGCCGGGCCGCAGCTATCTCTTGAAGATCGGCAGCCAGCAGGTGCCGGCCTCGATCACCAGCCTGAAATTCAAGACCAATGTGAATACGCTCGAAGAGAGCGCCGCCAAGGTGCTCGAGCTCAACGAGGTCGGCACGGTGACGATCGCGACGGACAAGCCGATCGCCTTCGACAGCTATGCCGCCAACGGCCAGACCGGCGCCTTCATTCTCATCGACCGGATTTCGAACGCGACGCTGGCTGCAGGCGTGATCGATTTCGGGCTGCGGCGTGCGCAGAACCTCAGCTACCAGTCGTTCGACGTGAACCGGCAGGTGCGCGCCCGGATGAAGGGGCAGGAGGCGACGATCGTCTGGTTCACCGGCCTTTCGGGCTCGGGCAAGTCCACGATCGCCAACCTCATCGAGAAGCGCCTCACCAGCGACGGGCGGCACTGCTACATCCTCGACGGCGACAATGTACGGCACGGGCTCAACAAGGACCTGGGCTTCACCGACGAGGCGCGGGTGGAGAACATCCGGCGCGTCGCCGAGGTGGCGCGGCTGATGGCGGATGCCGGTCTGATCGTCCTCTGCTCGTTCATTTCGCCCTTCCGCAACGAACGGCGGCTGGCGCGCGAGATCGCCGGCGACATCACCTTCCGCGAGGTCTATGTTTCGACCCCGCTCGCGGTGGTGGAAGAGCGCGACCCCAAGGGTCTCTACAAGCGGGCCCGGGCCGGCGAGATCCAGAACTTCACCGGCATTTCCAGCCCCTACGAGGCGCCGGAGCACCCGGACATCGTGCTCGATGGTTCCAAGCGGAGCCCGGAAGAGCTCGCCAACGAACTCTATGAGCAGCTGTTCGGCTGGGAGTCGAGCTACGCGATCTGACCGCTCGCGGGAGAATTGAAGGCAACACGGACTAGTGCCAGAATAGCGGCAACAGGGACGTGGGCTTCATAAAGATGCGCAAAGCGCTGCTGGTCTTCTTCGGGGTCGTTCTCGGCTTGCTTTGGGCTGCGCCGGCAGCTGCCAGCAAGGATGAGAGCCGGGCCTGGTTCGAATCGCTCGAGGAGCAGGATCGCAGCGGGGTGCAGTACGACCTCGTGCTGCTCGGCCACTTCAAGTTCATCATCGACGGGCAGTTCGGCGAGAACACCTACCAGGCCATTCTCGATTATCAGCGTAGCCAGGGGCTGGCAGAGACCGGCGTACTCTCGCCGGACGACCGGCAAAAGCTCTATGACCTCTCCGACGTGGTCTACAAGCGCCTGGGCCTCCAGGATACCACCGACACCGAAGGCCGCAGCTCGCTGGTGCTGCCGGCGGCCTTGCTCACCGAGGTGACCCCCTACAATAACGGTCACACCTATGCCACGGCCGATGGTGGCATTGCGCTCGAAACCCTGGTGACACAACAGAGCGAAGCCAGCTTTTCCGACCTCTTTGCCAGCTATAATGCGGCGCAAGAGGGGCTCGTGGTCGAAGAGGCGAGCTACAACACGTCGCGCTTCGTCGTCTCGGGCGAGCGCAGCGGGCGCAAGTTCTACACGCTCTATCAAAATGCCGGCACCGAAAGCGTGGGCTACTCGCTCAGCTGGACGCCGGATCATGAAGCGGACGCACAGATCATCAAGATCTTTATCGCCTCGTACTTCGTCCCGTTGAAATTCCTCGAGCCGGCCGAGACCGACAAGGCCGCCGCAACGACAACGGCAGCCGCCTACGGGGTGTGGTCGCTGCCGGCGGAAAGCCCGGAGGTCATCGCGCTCAACGGCGAGATCGGCGCGACGCTGGTGGCCGATTTCGACAAGGCGGTGGCGGCGCGCCCGGACGCGAAGATTCTAGTGCTCAACAGCCCCGGCGGCTATGTCGACGACGCGCTGGTGGTGGCGCACAAGGTCAAGGACCGGGGCATGTCGACGCTCGTGGCCAAAGGCATGGGCTGCTACTCGGCCTGTTCCTACATCTACTTTGCCGGCGTCAACCGCGAGGTGGACGGCGAGCTGGGTGTGCACCAGATTTCCGCAGAAGTTGCCGATCTGGTGCTGGCGCAGACGACGCTCGCCGACGTGCTCAGCGCCCTCAACGAATTCCAGGTGACGCAGTCGATCATCACGGTGATGCTGCAGACGCCGCCCGAGGAAATGTATGTG
>DATCRS010000087.1:0-2580 GCA_036568845.1 Devosia sp.
AATGTCATGCGCAGCATCGCGCTTACCGGCCTTGGAGAGATTGACGACGTCGATCAGAAGCTCAGGGAAAGCATAGCCGGTCATGGCGCCGTCGGCGCCGCGCTCCATCTCGAAGTCGAGGAACGTGCCGCCATTGCCGCAGAGGATCGAGAGCGGGCGGAGCGAGCCGTCCTTCTGGAAGCCGCGCAGCGTCGTGATCTTCTCCAGGCCCGGCCAGTCCTCGTGCTTGAGCATCACGCAGTTCGGATTGTCCATGACGATCTTGCGGATCACGACGGGGGTAAACACCACCGTGAGCGTCAGCGGATAGTCTTGAAGCACCCAGGGCACATCGGGGCCGATCGCCTCGGCCGCCTGCTTGAAATAGCCTGTTATCTGGTCGTCGGTGCGCAAGCTTGGCGGCGGCGCGATCATGACACCGGCCGCGCCCGCGTCCATCGAGGCCCTGGCCAGCGAGCGCATGGTGGCAAAGCCCGGCGCGGAGACGCCGACGATCACCTGCATTTTCTTCGCACGCTTGATGAAGCGTACCGCGACCTGCTCGGCCTCCGCGGCATCGAGCTTCGGGGCCTCGCCGAGGATGCCCAGCACCGTGACGCCGTCGCAGCCGACCTCCTCGTAGAAGTCGGTCAGGCGGTCGATCGAGCGCTCGTCGATCCGGCCGTCGTCGTGGAACGGCGTCGGCGCGATTGCGAAGGTGCCCTTGGCATCGGCGGTGAGCTTCTTCGTCGTCCTTGTCTCTCTGTCGTGTGGCTAAAACCGCCGCGCGCCCATCTTGATCTGCTCCTCGGAGAAGAAGATCTCCTTGGCATGATCGGCGATGTCCCGGGCGTTCCAGCCCGTGTGCGGCGGTTTCCAGCCTTCCATTTCCATCATCCGCATTTCGCGCACGCCGCGGGGCCCGGACACGCCCAGCACCTTGCCGGTCTGGTCGCCCGACAAATCGCTGACCATGTATAGCACGGCCGGCGCGATGCCGTCCGGCCCCAGCGCCGCACCTGGGTTCTCCTTATAGCGGGGCAGGTCTGCGGTCATGCGGGTCAGGGCGCCCGGCGCCAGCGTCCAGATGCGGATGTTGTACTTGCGGCCCTCGATCGCCAGCACGTTGGACAGGCCCCAGATGCCGCCCTTGGCGGCGCCATAATTGGTCTGGCCAAAATTGCCGATCAGGCCTGAGGTCGAGGAGGTGTTGACGATGACGCCGCCGCCGTTGTCCCGCATCCAGCGAAACACCGGCATGGTGCAACAAAAGGTGCCTTTCAGATGCACCTTGATGACCTTGTCCCAATCGGCCTCAGAGGCCTTGTGAAAGGTCTGGTCGCGCAGGATGCCGGCATTGTTGACCAGGATGTCGGCGCGACCGAAATGCTTGATGGCGTCGTCGAACACCGACTGGCCGCCCTCCATGGTGGAGATATCGGCGCCGTTGGCGACCGCCTTGCCGCCCTCTGCCTTGATCGCGTCCACCACTTGCTGCGCCATCGATTTGTCGGCACCGGAGCCGTCACGCGGCCCGCCGAGGTCGTTGACTACGACCGCAGCCCCTTCCCGCGCGAACAGCTTTGCGTAGGCCTCACCGAGCCCCCCGCCCGCGCCGGTGATCAGCGCAACCTTGCCATCGAGTAGTCCCATGGTGGCTTCTCCCTGTTCTTGTTGCTTCGTGTTCCGGACGCGACGTGCCTAACCAAGCACCGTCTTGCCGTTCTTGATCACGGTCACCCCGCGCGATTTCACCTTGGCTTCGAACGAGACCGTGTTGCCGTCCTTCCAGAGGTCCATGGTCACGGTCTCGCCGGGATAAACCGGCGAGGAGAACCGCGCGACGTGCTGGCGGAAGGCTGAGGCGTCGTAATCGGCGTAAGTCTGGAGCACGCCGCGGCAGGTGATGCCGTAGGTGCACATGCCGTGCAGGATCGGCCGCGGGAAGCCGGCCTTCTTCGCAAACTCCGGGTCGGAGTGCAGCGGGTTGCGGTCGCCGCAGAGGCGATAGACCAGCGCCTGGTCGGGCCGCGTGACGATGTCGATGGTCTTGTCGGGCGCGCGCGAGGGGATCTTGTGCGGATCGGGCTGGGTCAGGTTCGGCCCGCCAAAGCCGCCATCGCCACGCGCGAAGCGCGAGGCGACGAGTGTGGCGAGCTTCTCGCCCTTCTCGTTCTTCAGCACGGTCTGGTGGCTGATAACGACGCCCTTGTCCTTGCCCTTGTCGTAGACCTCGAGCACGGAGGAATCGGCGGTGATGTTGGCGGCGACCGGCAGCGGCTGGTGGAAGGTGATGTCGCGCTCGCCGTCGACCACCATCACGCGGTTGAGATTCATCTCGCCGGGGTTCGAGCCCCAGGCTGCCACCGACGCGAATGTCGGCACCACCTTCAGCGGACGCGGGGTGAAGGTGCCTTCGTTGACGAAAGCGAGTTCCTTCTCGTCCATGGGGTCAGCGCCCATACCGATGCCATACGCATACAGCATCACCTCGCGATCGGTATAGGCATATTTCTGGCCGAGATTTTTCAACCCCATTAGTTGTTCGTAGTTGATCGGCATGCTGCCTCCCCGATTTTTCTTTCGCGATGCCCATTGATG
>DATCRS010000088.1:0-19909 GCA_036568845.1 Devosia sp.
GGCGTGGAGCGCGCGGATATAGCCCTCGTCGTCGGCATCGAGCTTGCCCCCGGCCGCGTCGGACTGCATGCGCTTGAGGTCAGCGACGGTCGACTCGTCGAGCGTGCCGAGAGCGATGAGTTCGTTGACGAGGGCGTCCACCTGCACGGGCTTTTCTCCTTGTTTGGTGGCCGCAACCTATAGAAAGGCGTGGCAAGAGGAAACCGGCTGCGACAACCCGTCACCCGGCGAACTTGCGGCTCAGATAGCCCGAGCCGGCGAGGCCGAAGCGCCAGGGCTTGTCCACGGCCTTGGAAATGCCGATGCGAGGGCCGATGACAACCGGGGCAGGGCTGGGTGCCGGGACGAAGGTGAACGGTGGGTCGGCAAGCAGCAAGCCGTCGTGGGCTTTGGTGACTCCCAGGGCCTGGCCAACCTTGCCGGGCCCCGAACAGAGATCGCGCGGGTTGCTGAGGCCCCGCCGCGCCACCATGGTTTCGATCCCGCTGGTCGGTTCGATCGCCCGGATCAGGATGGCGGCTGCGCCGGCGCAGACCAGGTTGAAGCACCAGTGGATGCCGTAGGAGCGGTAGACGTAGACCCGGCCGGGTCCCTCGAACATTGCGCGGTTGGCCGGTGTGGGGCCGCGGAACGAGTGCGAGGCGGGGTCGGAGGGGTGGTAGGCCTCGGTTTCGACAATGATGCCGCCAACGCCGTCGACCAGCAGCATGGCGCCGAGCAGGTCGCGGGCAACGTCCGTGACCTCGCGGGAGAAATAAGCGGTGAAATCCATCGTTCCGCCATACCGGCGGGCGGGCCTCGACGCTAGCCCTTGGGCTTGACGTTGATCCCCTTCTGCACCCGAGCGGCGGCCGTGCGGAGGGTCAGGTTGTAGGACTCCGTGGCATTCGAAATGCCTGAGCCGATCATGTTGGCAGCGTTGGCCGAACTGGCGTCGACTCGCTGGTTCGCGAGCTGACGCTTCTCGCGCGCGGCCTGCATCTCCTGGTGGACGGAGAGCTTGGGAATCCAGTTCATGGAGCGCTTTTGGATGATCATGTTGCGAGGGTGCGGCCTAGCCCTTAACGAATCCTTACCAATGGTCATGCTGCAGAACGGCAACTAGAGTAGGTGACCATGGTAGACGCGTTGAAATTCGGGACCAGCGGGCTTCGAGGGCCGGCGAGCGAACTCATCGGACCGGCGACACGGCGCTACACGGCGGCCTTCCTCACGCATCTCAAGGCGCGCGGACAGTCCGGCAGCGGTAGAGTGTTCATCGGCCGCGATTTCCGTGCATCGAGTCCGGCCATCGCTGCCGATTGCGCGGCGGCCATCCGGGCCGCAGGCCACGTGGCGGTCGATTGCGGGACTCTGCCGACGCCGGCGCTGGCGCTCCACGCCATGGCCGAGGGCGGTCCGGCGATCATGATCACCGGCAGCCACATCCCGGCGGATCGCAACGGCCTCAAGTTCTATTCGCCGGCCGGGGAGATCACCAAGGAGGACGAGCTCGGCATCCTCGGGGCGCTCGAGGATGCTCCGCCGCCTGACGCTGCCGGAGAGGCAGAGGACGGGTTTCCGGCCGCCGGAGACCGATACCGGCGGCGGTACAAGGGCCTGCTGTCGGCCGATGCCCTGACGGGCTGGACGGTTGGCGTCTTCGAGCACTCCTCGGTCGCCCGCGACATCCTGGCCTCGCTGCTCTGGCGGGCGGGCGCGCATGTGGTGCGGATCGACCGCAGGGCCGAGTTCGTGGCAGTGGATACCGAAGCAACCTCGGATGCCATCTACGATGCGCGGCATGATTGGATCGCGCGGCATAGGCTCGATGCGATCGTTTCGACCGATGGCGATGGCGACCGGCCGCTGATCATCGACGGCAAGGGCAATTTCGTTCGCGGCGACGTGCTGGGCATCCTCACGGCGAAGTTCGTCGGGGCGGACACGGTGGTGACGCCGGTGACCTCGAACTCGGCCATCGAAAGCGTGGGCTACTTCCGCAACGTGGTGCGTACAAAGGTGGGCTCGCCCTATGTCATCGACGGAATGGTCGGGGCGGTGGGCACAGTCGTCGGGTTCGAGGCCAATGGGGGCGTGCTGCTGGGCTCGGATGTGACGGTCGACGGCAAGGCGCTTAGCCGCCTGCCGACACGGGACGCGGTGTTGCCGATTCTCGCCGTGCTCGGGAGTGCGGCGGCGGCGCGGACGCCGTTGGCTGACCTTGTGGCGCCGCTGCCGGTACGGCCGGCACTCAGCGACCGGCTGACCGAAGTGCCGACCGAGAAGACATCGGCACTGGTGCAGCGGCTGGTGAGTGAACCCGACTATGCAGCCAGCTACTTTTCCGGCGTCGGGGACATCGAGAGCATCACGACCATCGACGGGCCGCGCTTTGTCCTCAAGGGGGGCGATGTCATCCACTACCGCCCCAGCGGCAATGCGCCGGAACTGCGCTGCTATGTCGAAGCCGCCACCTCCGACCGCGCCGCGCATCTCTTGCGCTGGGGCTTGGACGCGGCAGCGAAGGTGGTGCGCTAGCTACTCCCTGGCAACGACCAGCGCTGCGGCGCCGGCCATCATCAGCCCGGCGGTGCGGTTGAGGCGGCGGATGGCCTTGCTCGACCTAAAGAGGTCGCGCGCCGCTGCAGCCAGGCCGGCATAGGCAAGGCCGATGATCAGCAGCACGACGACCACGATGACGGTGAGCTCGGCAAAGCCGAGCACGGTGATCGGCTGGTCGAGCGGCACCACGGTGGGCAGCAGCGCCAGGTAGAAGACGATGGTCTTTGGGTTGCCCAGCGTCAGCGCGAAGCCGGAGAGGAATGTTCTCCAGCCGCTCTCCTTGCGGGCGCGGATCTGCTCGGCGCCTGGTTTGGCCGTCCAGAACTGCCAGGCGATGAACAGGAGATACGCCGCACCGGCCCAGCGGACCACGATGAAGACCGGGCCGAACCAGGTGGCGATGGCGGCGAGCCCGAAGAGGGCGAAGACGAGATAGATGAGGTCCCCGGCGAGGATACCGAGCACCATAGGCACCGCGCTCATGAACCCGCCGCCGAGCGCCCGCGCCACAACGGCGGCGACGCCGGGACCGGGCACCAGCACGGCAATGGCATAAGCGATGGTGAAGGCGGCAAGGGTGACGAGATCCATGGCAAAACCTCAGGGCAGGCGGGCGATACGCTCGGTGAGAAGGGCGTAAAAGCCATCGGCATCGCCCCCACGCAGATAGAAGACGTTACGCGGCTTGTCGGTGACGTGCCAATAGTCGACGACCGTCGCACCCATGGTGAGGTTGCTGGCCGTCTCGATGGAGACGTTGCAGTGGCGGCCCTCGAACAGATCGGGCCTCAGCAGATAGGCGATCACGCAGGGGTCGTGCAGCGGGGCGCCGTCCCAGCCATATTTCTTGAGGTCGAAGCGTTCCGAAAAGCTCAGCATGTCGTAGACCGCCCGCCCGGAGCGGTTGCTGAGGGCCTTGAAAGCTTCCAGCCGGGCGTGGGTGGCCAGCATGCGGTGGCTTAGATCAAGCGGCGCCATGACGACAGGGATGCCCGAGCGCATGACCACGTCGGCCGCTTCGGGGTCGACATAGATGTTGAACTCGGCCGCCGGTGTAATGTTGCCGGCTTCGAAATAGCCGCCGCCCATCATCACGATCTCCTTCACCCGCGGGGCGATCGCGGGAGCCTTGACCAGGGCCATGGCGATATTGGTGAGCGGACCCAGGGTGCAGAGCGTCACCGTGCCGGGCTCCTCGCGGAGCAGTGTTTCGACGATGAAGTCGACACCATGCTGGGGCTGCAACTGGCGCTGGGGAGCGGGAAGGTCGGGGCCATCCAGCCCGGTCTTGCCGTGCACATGTTCGGCGGTGACGAGGCGATGGCGCATCGGGCCTTCGCAGCCGGCGTAGACCGGCACTTCCGGCCGCCCCGCGAGTTCGACCACCTTCAGCGCATTCTGGGCATTCTGGGCGAGGCTGACATTGCCGGCCACGGCGACAATGCCGAGGATGTCGAAGTCGTCGGGCGATGCGAGCGCGAGCAGGATGGCCACGGCATCGTCCTGGCCAGGGTCGGTGTCGATAATAATCTTGCGGGTCATTAATGCTGGTCCAAGGACGGCCCGCGTCGGGCCCGGAGTCGGCGCGCAGCATAGTGAGACCGATAGACGGCGTCACCACCCCGCATGGAACCCGCCGCCGGGGCTCAGTGTTCTTAGCGGAAACAGGTGCCAGCGTTGCGCAAACCCCTCCGGCTCGGGCCACCCAGAGCCCTCTCGAAAGACCTGGAAAGTACGCAGTTCGAGCGGTTGCTCGCCGACGCCTCCCGCCTAGCGATCTGCTTCATCGGCGCCGTAGCCGCCTTCCTGGTCCTACATGCCGGGCAGTTCATCCTGGCGCCGGTCTTCCTTGCCATCACTGTCGGATTGATGTTCGGACCGGTCGCCGACGGGCTCGAGGAGCGTGGCGTGCCGGAGGCCGCCTCGGCCGGTGTCGTGGTGATCATGCTGCTGCTGATCATTTTCGGAGCGGGCTACCTGTTTTCGGCGCCGCTGGCCGACTGGGTGCGGCGGGTGCCGGTGATCTGGGCCAGGCTGCAGGCCGAGCTTGCCAATTGGAAGGAGCCGCTCGAAAGCCTCGGCGCCATGCAGGAGCAGGTCAAGGGCGTATTCGGCGGCAACGCTATGGAAGTGACGGTCGAGGATGGCTCGACGGTGACCAACATCGCGCTCCTGGCACCCGCCATCCTCGCGCAGGTGCTGATCTTCCTTGCGAGCCTCTACTTCTTCCTCGCCACCCGCGAGAACATCCGCATCGCAACGCTGTCGCTCTGCGTGTCGCGGCGAATGCGTTGGCGCACGGCGCATGTCTTCCGCGATGTCGAGCTCAAGGTCTCGAAATATCTTGGCACCATAAGCCTGGTGAACATCGGCGTCGGCGTGGTGGTCGCAAGCTTTACGGCGGCCATCGGCATGCCGTCGCCGATCCTCTGGGGAGCGTTGGCCGCGATCCTCAACTACGTGCCCTTTGTAGGGCAGGGGGTGATGGCGCTGATTCTGTTTCTCGTCGGCCTCGCCACACAGCCTGAATTGGCTGGGGCGCTGCTGCCGGTCGGGCTCTACTGGGCGGTGAATTTCGTCGAGGGCAATTTCGTCACCCCGAACCTCCTCGGCCGGACCATGACGATCAACCCGTTCCTCATCTTTCTCAGCCTCACCTATTGGCTGTGGGCCTGGGGGCCGGTCGGCGGCCTCGTCGCCGTGCCGTCGCTCCTCATCCTCTATTCTCTCGCCACCCACATCCTTCCCATGAGCCAGGTCGCACCCCGCCGTACCCGCCGCAAGGTCAGCGCCAAGGCGAGCGAGGAGGATGTCGCGGAATCCGTGAAGGGGGGCGAACAGGCCAAGCCCAAGCCGGCCACGACCCGCGGCCGGGCCAAGACGGCATAGCCGCCCCGCCATCCGGGCAGCCTTGACGGCCGGCCCCGCAGGGCCGCATGTCTCGGGGCTCCTGGCAGACGAGGATGGGTGAATGGCGGGCGAAGCGGTCACACACGCAGTCGAGGCAGCGGCGCATGGCGGGGGCGTCGACCTCACGCAGGTGGTCGTGCTCCTGGCGGCCGGTGTCATCGCCGTGCCGCTGTTCAAGCGGTTGGGCCTCGGCTCGGTGCTGGGCTACCTGGTCGCCGGTCTGCTCGTCGGGCCGTTCGGGCTGGGGCTGGTGCAGGACGCGACGGCGATCCTCCACGCGGCCGAACTTGGGGTCGTGCTCTTCCTCTTCATCGTCGGGCTTGAGATGGAGCCGACCAAGCTGTGGAGCCTGCGCAAGCAGATTTTTGGGCTCGGTGTCATCCAGGTGGTGAGTGCCGGTGCCTTGCTGACCGGCGTCGGCATCCTGCTCGGCTTCTCTCCGGTGGTGGCCTTCGTTGCCGGCATGGGATTCGTACTCACGTCCACGGCCATCGTCATGCAGATCCTGGCCGAGCGCGGGGAACTGGCGACGATTCAGGGCCAAAAGATCGTCTCGATCTTGCTGCTCGAGGATCTCGCCATCGTGCCGCTCTTGGCCGTTGTCGCGCTGCTTTCGCCGGCACACGGGGAGGGCGGCGATGCGCTGTCGCGATGGATCAGCGTGGGGGTTGCGGCGGGGTCGGTCGTGGCCGTCGTCTTTGCCGGCCGCTGGGTGCTCAACCCGGTGTTCCGGTTCCTTGCCGATGCCAAGGCGCGCGAGGTGATGACCGCGGCCGCGCTGCTTGTGGTGCTGGGTGCGGCGCTGATCATGCAGGTGGGTGGCCTCTCGATGGCCATGGGCGCGTTCCTTGCCGGGGTGCTGCTGTCGACCTCGACCTTCAAGCACCAGCTGGAAGCGGACGTCGAACCGTTCCGCGGCATCCTGCTCGGGCTCTTCTTCCTCGCGGTGGGCATGTCGCTTGATCTCGGTGTCGTGGCGCAGAACTGGCAGATCATTGCGCTTAGTGTCGTGGCGTACATGCTCGTAAAGGGCGCTGCCATCTATGCGGTGGCGCGGATCCTCAAGGCACCGCATGCCATGGCGTTGGAGCGGGCGGTGCTGATGGCGCAGGGCGGCGAGTTCGCCTTCGTGCTCTACACCACGGCCGTGGCGGCCGGCATTCTCGATGGGCCGCAGAACGCCATCTTCACCGCGACCGTGATCGTCTCGATGATCGTGACACCGTTCTCCCTCATCGGGTTGCGTTGGCTGCTGCCCAAGCAAGAGCAGTCGATGGATGGAGTCGAGGAACCCGATGGTCTCACCGGCAACGTGCTGGTGATTGGCTTTGGCCGGTTCGGCCAGATCGCCAGCCAGCCGCTGCTGGCCAAGGGCCACAAGGTGTCGATCATCGACAACGACACCGAAATGATCCGTGTCGCCGGGCAGTTCGGCATGAAGGTCTATTATGGAGACGGCACCCGCCTCGACATCCTGCGCGCAGCCGGAGCCGGCAGTGCCGACGCAGTCCTGGTGACGGTCGACAAGAAAGACGCCGCCAACCGGATCGTCGAGCTGCTGAAGTCCGAATTCCCGCTGGTCAAGGTGTTCGTGCGGGCCTTCGACCGCGTGCATGCGCTCGAGCTGGTCAAGCTCGGGGTGGACTACCAGATGCGCGAGCTTTTCGAGTCGGCGCTGGTGTTCGGCCGTGAAACGGTGATGCAACTGGGCGCCAGCGCCGAGGAGGCCGATGAGGTGATCGAGGGCGTGCGCGAGCGCGACAGGATGCGCTTCGAGCTGCAATCGCTCGACAATCTGCAAGCGGCGCGCGACCTGCTGCTCAGCAATGCCGAGGACCAGGCCAAGGAAGTCGGGCGCCGGCCGGCAGCACCGAGCGTCCCCATCGTGGCAGAACCCGAGCCGACCGGTCGGCTCTGAAGGCCGGTGCGCCGGGCCTTCCCACCTCGTTCATTAAGTGCAATGGTGAGGCATCTAGAGGGGACTATCGTTATGCAACCTGGACTGCGTCATGTCGCAAAAGCCCATCGTCTACGATGCCCCTACGCCGGAGCCGCGCGCCCGAACAGCTGAGGCACTTCAGGCGGAAATCCTTGAAAGGCTTACCTATTCGGTTGGCAAGGACCCGATTGTCGCGCGTCCGCACGACTGGCTGAAGGCGACAATCCTCGCTGTCCGCGACCGGATCATCGACCAGTGGATGGAGTCGAGCCGCGAAACGTGGCGCACCTCGGACAAGCGCGTCTACTATCTCAGCCTCGAGTTCCTCATCGGCCGGCTGATGCGCGACGCGATGAGCAATATCGGCTTGATGGAGCCGGTCAGGGCCGCGCTCAAGGGTCTCAATGTCGAGCTCGGCGACCTCATCAATCTCGAGCCGGACGCCGCGCTGGGCAATGGTGGTCTTGGCCGTCTGGCGGCCTGCTTCCTCGAATCCATGTCTTCGCTCAAGATTCCGGCCTATGGCTACGGCATCCGGTATGCCAACGGCATGTTCCGCCAGGAGATGAGCGAAGGCTGGCAGGTCGAGCTGCCCGAGGACTGGCTGACGCACGGCAACCCGTGGGAATTCGAACGGCGGGAATCGAGTTACGAGGTCGGTTTCGGCGGGCATGTCGAGCCGATCACCGAGCCGGACGGGCTGATCAGGCACGAATGGCGGCCGGCCGAGCATGTCATGGCGGTGGCCTTCGATACGCCGGTGGTGGGCTGGCGGGGCAGCCGGGTCAACACGCTGCGGCTCTGGAGCGCCCAGTCGATCGACCCGATCCTGCTCGACAAGTTCAACTCGGGCGATCACATCGGAGCATTGGAAGAAAGTGCGCGGGCAGAAGCCATTACGCGCGTTCTCTACCCTGCCGATTCAACTCCCGCCGGGCAGGAACTGCGGCTGCGGCAAGAGTTCTTCTTCTCGTCCGCCTCGCTGCAGGACATCGTCCGGCGCCACCTGCAGCAATATGGCGACCTCGGTTCGCTGCCCGACAAGGTGGCGATCCAGCTCAACGATACGCATCCGGCGATCTCGGTCGCCGAGCTCATGCGCATCCTCATGGACATCCACGGCATGCGCTGGGCCCAGGCTTGGAAGATCACCAAGGCGACGTTCGGCTACACCAATCACACGCTCCTGCCGGAGGCGCTGGAAAGCTGGCCGGTGGCGCTGCTCGAGCGGCTTCTGCCGCGGCACATGCAGATCATCTACGCCATCAACGCCGAGGTGCTGGGCGAGGCGCGCGGTGCGGCGGGGTTCAGTGATGCCCAGATCGCCAACGTGTCGCTGATCGACGAACACGGCGCGCGGCGGGTGCGCATGGGCCAGCTCGCCTTTGTGGGCTCGCACTCGATCAACGGCGTTTCGGCGTTGCATACCGAGCTCATGAAGCGAACTGTCTTCCACGACCTCAACGCGCTTTATCCCGATCGCATCAACAACAAGACCAACGGCGTCACGCCGCGCCGCTGGCTGATGCAATGCAATCCCGGGCTGACGCGGCTGGTGCAGGACCGCATCGGCCCGGCATTCCTCGACGACCTGACCAAGATCGAAGATCTCAGCAAGCACGCCGAGGATCCGAGCTTCCAGCAGCAGTTCGCGGCCGTGAAACGGGCCAACAAGCAGGCGCTGGCGCAGGTGATCAAGGATCGGTTGAACGTCGTCGTTTCGCCCGATGCCCTGTTCGACGTGCAGGTGAAGCGCATTCACGAGTACAAGCGCCAGCTGCTCAACGTCATCCAGGCCGTGGCGCAGTATGCCGAACTCAGGGCCCACCCGGAACGTGACTGGGTGCCACGCGTTAAGGTGTTTGCGGGCAAGGCGGCACCGGGTTACTGGAACGCCAAGCTCATCATCAAGCTCATCAACGACGTCGGCAAGGTGATCAATAACGATCCGGCCGTGCGCGGACTGCTCAAGGTGGTCTTCCTGCCCAACTACAATGTCAGCCTCGCCGAAATGATCATGCCGGCGGCCGATCTCAGCGAGCAGATTTCGACTGCAGGCATGGAAGCCTCCGGCACCGGCAATATGAAGTTCATGGCCAACGGCGCGATCACCATCGGCACGCTCGACGGGGCCAATGTGGAGATGCTCGAAGCGGTGGGCGCAGACAACATGGTGATCTTCGGCCTGACGGCCGACGAAGTGGCGCAAAAGCGTGCGCGCAGCGAGGTGCCGCGTCCTGCCATCGACAGTTCGTCGGCACTCAAGGAAGCGCTCGATGCCATCGCCACCGGCGTGTTCTCGCCGGACGATCCCAACCGGTATCGCGATCTCATCGGCGGGCTCTATGACCACGACTGGTTCATGGTGGCGCGTGATTTCGACGCTTATGTCGAGGCACAGCGCAAGGTGGACGCGCTCTGGAACAATCCACGCAAGTGGTACGCCATGGCGGTTCGCAATACGGCGCATGTGAGCTGGTTCTCGTCGGATCGAACCATCTCCCAATACGCGAAGGAAATCTGGAACGTGCCGGTAGGCGCGGCATGAAGGCGGGTAGGGCGTTTCGGTGAGTTGGCAGGCGGGGGTTAAGGACATCGAGGCGATCGTCGCTGGGAAGCACGCCGATCCGTTCTCGATCCTGGGTATTCAGCAGGTGGGCGGCCAATGGGTTGCCCGGGCGTTCATTCCGCATGCCTCCTCAGTTACGGCTCTCGACCGGACGGGCAAGCCTGTCGGCGAACTCGAGCGGCGCGATGGCCGCGGCTTCTTCGAAGGACTGGTTGCAATCGACCAGCGGCAGCCGATGACGTTCCGCGCCCGGAACGAAGGCGGCGAGTGGGATATCGCCGATCCCTACTGCTTCGGTCCGGTCCTCGGCCCGTTGGACGACTACTATATCGGCGAGGGCAGCCACCTGCGGCTCTTCGACAAGCTCGGCGCCCACGCCATGGAGTTCGAAGGGGTTGCGGGCACGCATTTTGCCGTGTGGGCACCCAACGCGCAGCGGGTCAGCGTCGTCGGGCCCTTCAACGACTGGGACGGCCGGCGCCATCCGATGCGGTTGCGGCTGACCACCGGCGTGTGGGAAGTCTTCATCCCCGCCGTCGGTCCCGGCGAAGTCTATAAGTACGAGATCGTCGGGCAGGACGGAAAGCTGGTGCCGCTCAAAGCGGATCCATTCGCGACCCAGAGCGAGCTAAGGCCGAAGACGGCTTCGATCGTCAGCGACCCAAAACCTTTCCCCTGGACCGATGCGGACTACATGACGCGCCGGGCGAAGAAGGACTGGCGGCGCCAGCCCGTCAGCATCTACGAAGTGCACATGGGCAGCTGGCGGCGCCGTGCCGACGGCAGCTTCATGAGCTACGACCAGCTGGCCGAGCAGCTCATCCCCTACGCCGCCGACATGGGCTTTACCCATATCGAGATGCTGCCGATCACCGAGCATCCGTTCGATCCGAGCTGGGGCTACCAGCCGACCGGCCTTTATGCGCCGACGGCGCGGTTCGGCGATCCAGAAGGGTTCGCGCGGTTCGTCGATGCTGCGCATGCAGCGGGGCTCGGCGTGATCCTCGACTGGGTGCCGGCACATTTCCCCACCGACGAGCACGGTCTCGCGCGCTTCGACGGCACGGCGCTCTACGAGCATCTCGACCCGCGGCAGGGCTACCACCCGGACTGGAACACCGCGATCTACAATTTCGGGCGCAAGGAGGTGGTGAGCTACCTCGTCAACAACGCGCTCTACTGGCTCGAGACCTTCCATCTCGACGGATTGCGGGTCGATGCGGTGGCCTCGATGCTCTACCTCGACTATTCCCGCCGAGCGGGCGAGTGGGTGCCCAACCAGTTCGGCGGCAACCACAATCTCGAGGCGGTCGAGTTCCTGAAGCGCGTCAATGCCGAGGCATACCGCCTGCATCCGGGCGTGATGATGATAGCCGAGGAGTCGACGGCCTGGTCCGGCGTTTCGGCGCCGGTCCATGCGGGCGGGCTCGGCTTCGGCTTCAAGTGGAACATGGGGTTCATGAACGACACGCTCCGCTTCATGTCGCGCAACCCCATCCACCGCCGCTACCATCACAACGACATGACGTTTGCGGCGCTCTACGCCTATTCCGAGAACTACGTGCTGCCGCTGAGCCACGACGAGGTGGTGCACGGCAAAGGCTCGCTGCTCGGCAAGATGAGCGGCGACGACTGGCAGCAGTTTGCCAATCTGCGCGCCTATTACGCCTTCATGTGGGGCTGGCCGGGCAAGAAGCTCTTGTTCATGGGGCAGGAATTCGCCCAGCGCGAGGAGTGGAGCGAAGCCAAGGGCCTCGACTGGTGGCTGCTCGATGCCGGCATGCACGAGGGGGTGCGGCGGCTGGTGGGCGACCTCAATGCCGCCTACCGCGAGTTGCCGGCGCTGCATGCGCGCGACTGCGAACCCGAGGGGTTCGAGTGGCTGATCGGCAACGATCACGCCAACTCGGTCTTCGCCTGGGCCCGCAAGACCCCGGAGGGGGAGCCGGTGGTGGTGGTCTCGAACATGACGCCCGTACCACGCGACGGCTACCGCATCCCGATGCCGAAGGCCGGCAACTGGGTCGAGCGGATCAATACCGACGCCGGCTGGTACGGCGGATCGAACACCGGCAACCAGGGGAAGGTGGTTGCCGTTCCGAGCGAGGTGAAGGAGCTCGGCCCCTATGCCGATCTCTACCTGCCGCCGCTCGCGACGCTCATTCTGAAATACGACTCCGCCTGAAGCGGGGCGCCTGAAGGAGGGAACTATGGCTGACTATCGGACTCCATCGCCTCTAGCTCGCGAGGCGATGGCCTATGTGCTTGCCGGCGGACGAGGGACCCGCCTGCATGAGCTCACCGATCGACGCGCCAAGCCGGCGGTCTATTTCGGCGGCAAGTCGCGTATCATCGACTTTGCCCTGTCGAACGCGCTCAACTCGGGCATCCGCCGCATCTCGGTGGCGACGCAATACCAGGCGCATTCGCTGATCCGGCACCTGCAGCGCGGCTGGAACTTCCTCCGCACTGAGCGAAACGAGAGTTTCGACATCCTTCCCGCCAGCCAGCGGGTGTCGGAAACGCAGTGGTACGAGGGCACTGCCGATGCCGTGTTCCAGAACATGGACATCATCGAGGATTATGGCCCGCGCTACATCGTGCTGCTCGCCGGCGATCACATCTACAAGATGGACTACGAAATCATGCTCCGCCAGCATGTGGACACCGGCGCCGACGTCACCATCGGCTGCCTCGAGGTGCCGCGCATGGAGGCGACGGGCTTCGGCGTGATGGCGGTGGATGCCCGCGACCGCATCGTCGATTTCGTCGAAAAGCCCAAGGACCCGCCCGGAATTCCGGACAAGCCGGACTACGCGCTGGCATCAATGGGCATCTATATCTTCGAGACGCGCTTCCTGATGGAGCAGCTGCGCCGGGATTCGCAGACCGAGGGCTCTAGCCGCGACTTCGGCAAGGACATCATTCCCTATATCGTCCAGAACGGCTCGGCCTGGGCGCACCGCTTCCCACGCTCCTGCGTCCGCTCGACCAACGAGGAAAACGCCTATTGGCGCGACGTCGGCACCGTGGATGCATACTGGAAGGCCAATATCGATCTCTGCGACGTGCAGCCCCAGCTCGATCTCTATGACCGCGACTGGCCGATCTGGACCTTTGCCGAAATTACGCCGCCGGCCAAGTTCGTGCACGATTTCGATGGCCGGCGCGGCTCGGCGGTCAACTCGCTGGTCTCGGGCGACTGCATCATCTCGGGCGGCCATCTCAACAAGACGCTGCTCTCCACCGGTAGCCGCGTGCACTCCTATTCCGAGCTCAATGAGTGCGTGGTGCTTCCCTACTGCACTATCGGGCGGGGCGCGCGGCTGAGGAAAGTCGTGCTCGACCGCGGTGTGGTGATCCCGGAGGGGTTGGTGATCGGCGAGGACCCGGCGTTCGACGGGCAGTGGTTCCGCCGTACCGATGACGGCGTGGTGCTCGTCACCCAGCCGATGGTCGACGGCTACCTGGCGAGCCGATGATCGAAGTCCTCTCGGTCGCATCCGAGGTCTACCCGCTGATCAAGACGGGTGGCCTCGCCGACGTCACCGGGGCGCTGCCCGGCGCCCTGGCGCCGTTCGGCGTCTCGATGCGTACGCTGATTCCGGGCTATCCGAGCGTCACCGGACGGCTGGAGAATGCCCGCGTAGTCGCCGAGCTGCCGGACTACTTTGGCGGCTTTGCGCGGCTGCTCGCCGGACGGGCGGCTGGTCTCGACCTCATCGTCCTTGATGCCCCGCATCTCTATGACCGAGCCGGCAATCCCTATCTGGGGCCGGACGGCAAGGACTGGCCGGACAACTGGCAGCGCTTCGCCGCGCTCAGCTTTGCGGCCTATGAGCTGGGGCGGGGGCTCGTGGACGGCTATCACCCGCAAATCCTCCACTGCCACGACTGGCAGGCGGGACTGGTCCCCGCCTATGTGGCGTTCAATGCGCCGACGCGGGTGAAGACCGTTCTCACCATCCATAACATCGCCTTCCAGGGCATCTTCGGCTGGGAGATCTTCAACGAGCTGAGGCTCGATTTCCGCGCCGCCAACGAGGCGGCGATCGAGTATTTCGGTAATATCAGCTACCTCAAGGCCGGCTTGCAGGTTGCCGATGCGCTGACCACCGTAAGCCCGACCTATGCGCACGAGATCCGCACCGGTTCCTACGGTATGGGGCTCGAAGGACTGCTGCAGAGCCGAGCGAACGTGCTGCACGGCATCCTTAACGGTATCGATATCGACGCCTGGGACCCGCAGGTCGATGTGGCGCTGCCGGAGGGCTACACCGCCGGCACCACCGAGAAGCGGGCGCAGAACCGGGAAGCGCTCTGCCAGCGGTTTGGCATCGACAACACGGCCGGGCCGCTTTTTTCCGTCGTCTCACGCCTCACCTGGCAAAAGGGTATGGATATGCTCGTCGAGAGCGTCGACGCTCTCGTCGCCATGGGCGGCAAGCTCGTCGTGCTCGGCTCGGGCGATCCGGCACTCGAGAACGGTCTCAAGGGTGCGTCGGCACGGCACCCGGGCAAGGTCGGCGTCATCATCGGCTATAACGAAGAGCTGTCGCACCTGGTGCAGGGCGGAGCCGACGTGATGATGGTGCCGTCGCGCTTCGAACCCTGCGGGCTGACGCAGCTCTATGGCCTGCGCTATGGCTGCGTGCCGCTGGTGGCGCGCGTCGGAGGGCTGGCCGATACGATTATCGACGCCAACGAGGCAGCGGTGGAGGCCGGCGTCGCCACCGGCATCGTCTTCGCACCGGCCACGACAGAGGCGCTGATCGAGGCGATCCGGCGCACCGTTGCCCTGTATGGCCGCGAGAAGGTTTGGCGCAAGATGCAGCGCCGGGGCATGAAATCGGACGTGTCGTGGGAGGCGAGCGCCGAAAAATATGCCGATCTCTACTCCAACCTCCTGGGGCTCACGCGCAATGACCAAGCTGACGATTGAGACGACGCCCTACGCGGACCAGAAGCCGGGCACCTCCGGCCTGCGCAAGCGCGTGCCGGTGTTCATGCAGCCCAACTATGTCGAGAACTTCGTTCAGTCGATCTTCGACAGCCTGGAGGGTTTCGAAGGCAAGACGCTCGTCATCGGTGGCGATGGCCGTTACTACAACGACGTGGTGATTCAGAAGGCGATCCGCATCGCTTCGGCCAACGGTTTCGGCACGGTGCTGGTGGGCCAGCATGGTCTCCTCTCCACCCCCGCGGCCAGCAATGTCATCCGCCAGCACAAGGCTTTCGGCGGGCTGGTGCTTTCGGCCAGCCACAACCCGGGCGGGCCGGATGGCGATTTCGGCATCAAGTACAATGTCTCGAACGGCGGGCCGGCGCCCGAAAAGATCACCGAGGCAGCCTTTGCCCGATCCAAGGTGATCGACCGCTATTTCACCGTCGATGAGCCGGACGTCGACCTCTCGAAAATCGGCACGCACCACTCGGCCGGCATGGTGGTCGAGGTCATCGATCCGGTGGCGGACTATGCCGCGCTTATGGAGAAGCTCTTCGATTTCGAGAAGCTGCGCGCGCTCTTCGCCTCCGGCTTCCGTATGCGCTTTGACGCCATGCACGCCATCACCGGTCCTTATGCGCACCGCATCCTCGAGGACATGCTCGGCGCACCTAAGGGCACCGTGGTCAACGGCACGCCGTCACCCGATTTCGGCGGCGGACATCCGGATCCCAACCTCGTTTATGCCAAGGACCTCTACGACCTGATGATGAGTGCCGACGGGCCGGATTTCGGCGCCGCGTCGGATGGCGATGGTGACCGCAACCTGATCATCGGCAAGAACCGGTTCGTCACGCCCTCGGACTCGCTGGCCATCCTCGCAGCGAACGCTCAACTCGCGCCGGGCTACGCCAAGGGGATCGCCGGCATCGCCCGCTCGATGCCGACCTCGGCCGCTGCCGACCGGGTCGCCGAAAAGCTCGGCGTCGAGATGCACGAGACCCCGACAGGCTGGAAGTTCTTCGGCAACCTGCTCGATGCGGGCCGGGTCACGATCTGCGGCGAGGAGAGCGCCGGCACGGGCTCGAACCACGTGCGCGAAAAGGACGGGCTCTGGGCCGTGCTGCTCTGGCTCAACGTGCTTGCCGCCCGCGGCCAGAGCGTCGACCAGATCGTACGCGAACACTGGACCACCTATGGCCGCAACTATTACACCCGGCACGACTATGATGAGGTCGATGCAGCGGCGGCGAACGGGTTGATGGATGCGCTGCGCGCACAGCTGCTCAGCCTCAAGGGGCAGGCGCTCGACAACTACCGGGTCGTGCTCGCCGACGATTTTTCCTATCATGATCCGATCGATGGCTCAGTGAGCAGCAAGCAGGGTATCCGGATCGGCTTTGCCGACGGCAGCCGGATCGTCTTCCGGCTGAGTGGAACCGGCACGGTCGGGGCAACGTTGCGAGTCTACCTCGAACGGTATGAATCCCCCAATGGACAGCACGATCTCGACACGCAAGCAGCCCTCGCCCCCCTCATCATTCTCGCTGACAGACTTGCCGGAATTGCAGAGCGAACTGGCCGCTCCGCGCCTAGCGTTATCACCTGACCCGACCGAGATGCGTCCTCAGCTCGTCCCCCACGGCGGGAGCCCCGACATTCTCGGCGCGACGATTACCGCGGCGGGAGTCAATTTCGCCGTCTATTCCGAGACCGCGTCGGTGATCTGGGTGTCGCTGTTCGACGAGCTCGACAAGGAAATTGCGCGCTTCGAGCTCGATGGCCACGACAACAATATCCACCACGGCCTTGTCGCCGGCATCGGGGCAGGGGCGAAGTACGGGTTCCGCGCCGATGGCCCCTACGAACCCGACCAGGGCTATTTCTTCGATCCGCAGAAGCTCTTGACCGACCCCTATGCCAAGCGGCTCGACCGCGTCTATGTGCGCTCGCCGCGCCTCCGGCTCGACCGCGCCGAGGCGGTGGACACCGCGCCGCTGATCCCGAAATCGATCGTCATCGGCGCCAACAACAAGCACGTGCTGCCACGGCGCAAGCACCCGGGCTTCTTTTACGAGCTCAATGTGCGCGGCTTCACCATGCGCCACCCGTCGGTACAGGGACCGCTGCGCGGCACCATCGCGGCGCTGACGACGCAGCGCGTGATAGACCACTTCAAGTTTCTCGGCGTCGATACGATCCAGCTGATGCCCACGGCCGCCTGGATCGACGAGGGCCACCTGCCCGCGCTCGGCCTCACCAATGCGTGGGGCTACAATCCGGTCAACTATTTCGCGCTCGACCCGCGGCTCGCGCCGCGCGGCCCGCAGGAGTTGCGGGTGATGACGGACCTCTACCGCAAGAACGGCATCTCGGTGATCCTCGACGTGGTCTACAACCACACCGGCGAGAGCGACGCCAACGGCCCGATGCTCTCGATGATGGGGCTCGACGCGCGCACCTATTACCGCTTCGTCGAGGTGGATGGGAAACAGCATCTCGTCAACGATACCGGCACCGGCAACACGCTGCGTTGCGACCACCCGGCAGTGCAGCGGCTGGTGATCGAGTCGCTGCGATACTGGGTAGAGGAGATGGGCGTTTCGGGTTTCCGCTTCGATCTCGCTACGGTCCTCGGCCGCGAGCCCGGCTTCAACCCGGATGCGCAGATGCTGCAGATGATCAAGTCCGATCCGGTGCTCTCCAAGGCTATCCTGGTGGCCGAGCCCTGGGATCCGGGTCCGGGCGGTTATCAGCTCGGCCGCTTCGGCAAGGAGTTCCAGGAGCACAACGACACCTATCGCGACGAGATTCGTTCATTCTGGAAGGGCGATCCGGCCAAGGTTGGCGCACTGGCCGGCAAGGTTGCCGGGTCCGCCGAGATCTTCAACTTCGCCGGCCGCAAGCCGAGCGCGAGTGTGAACCTGCTGGCCGTGCATGACGGCTTCACGTTGATGGACCTCGTCTCCTACCTCGAGAAGCACAACGAGGCGAACGGCGAGGGCAACCGCGACGGGCACAACCACAACCAGTCGTGGAACTGCGGCCATGAGGGGCCGACGGACGATCCGGCCATCAACGCGGCCCGCAAGCGCGACGTGCGCGCGCTGCTGGCGACGCTCTTCCTCTCGCGCGGCACGCCGCTCATCCAGCAGGGCGATGAGATGGGCAGGACCCAGCAGGGCAACAACAATGCCTATGCGCAGGACAACGAGATCACCTGGGTCGACTGGGAGAATGCCGACGGCGCGCTGGTGGACTTCGTTTCCGCGGCCTACCGCTTCCGCAAGGCGCATCCGGCGCTGACGCACGACCACTTCCTCACCGGCCATACGAGGCACGGCATCCGTGACGTGGCCTGGCTGCATCCCGACGGACGCGAGATGTCGGAAGGCGACTGGACGGATGCGGCGGCCTCGGTGCTCGGCATGCATCTCACCACACCGGCGGATGAAGTGCTGGTCTGGTTCAACCGGCGGATCGATGCCGTGCAGGCCAGGCTGCCGGAAGGCGACTGGCAAATCGGGTTCGATTCCGATGCGGAGTCGCAACCCTCCATTGCCGACGGCGTGCTGACCCTGCAGCCGCGCTCTGTCGTGGCCCTGGTCCGCGCCACCATCCCCGGCCAACAGCCGCAGGAAGCCCCGGTGCGGCAACCGCAGGAAACGCCGGTGCAGAACCCTCCAGAGGGACCGGTCCAGCCGCATCCGGATCAGGTTCCCGGCAATCCCCCGCAGGAGATGCCGGACGAGAAACCAAAAGAGGGCACGCCGGAGGAGTAGGATGGTGAGTCCGGACGAGGGGCGTGGCACTCACCCGATCACAAATCCCAGCCGCTCATAGAGGCGCTGGGCGCCGCTGGGGTTGTCGGCTTTCACCTTGAGGCCGATGCGGGCGTGGCCGCGGGCTTTGAGCGTGGCGAAGGCGCTGAGCAAGAGGGCCTCGCCGACACCCTTGCGGCGGTGAGCCGGCGCCACCGCGATGTCCTTGACGAAGCTCGAGGTCCAGCAGAGGGCGAAGCCGGCCATGCTGCCGTCCGCGGCGAGTGCAACGAAGCAGAGGTCGGGATCGAACTCCTCGTCGCTGCTGACGGCATCCCACCACTGCACGAAGCGCGCCGGCACGGTGCCGCCGCCCTGCGCATAGGCGTCGACCAACAGCGCATGCGCCGCAAGCGCGTGTTGCAGCTCGAACGGCACGGGCCCGATGCCCGCAGGCCAGTGCGGCGCCGGAAACGGCAGGTCCAGCGACCGGTGCATAAGATAGTGCGGTGGTTGCATTACTCGGCGGCAACCGCCGGGGTCAGCCCGCCCATCTTCTCGATGAAGGCGATGACCGCGTCGATGTTCTCGCGACGCAGCAGGTCGGTGAAGACATAGGGCCGGCCCTCGCGCACCTTTCGTGTGTCGGCCTCCATCACCTCGAGGCTGGCGTTCACATAGGGGGCGAGATCGGTGTGGGTGACGACGAGCAGGTCGGAGCGGCTAATGGCCGGGCCACCCTTGCGCGGGATCTTTTCGCCCTGCGCCACCGAGATCACGTAGATGCTGATGTCGGCGAGGTCGGGCGAGAAGGTCGCGGCGAGATTGTCGCCGCCGGACTCGATCAGCACGATGTCGAGGTCCGGGAACTTGCGGTTGAGCTCGGCGATGGCGGCGAGATTGAGCGAGGCGTCCTCCCGGATCGCCGTGTGCGGGCAGCCGCCGGTCTCGACGCCGACGATGCGGTCCTCCGAGATCGCCTGCACCCGGTTGAGGATCAGCGCGTCTTCCTTGGTGTAGATGTCGTTGGTGACCACGGCCATCGAGTAGCGCTCGCGCATGGCCTTGAGCAGCATTTCGCACAGCGTCGTCTTACCGGAACCCACCGGGCCACCGATGCCGACGCGCAGAGGTCCATTGACGCTCATAACAGCCTCATCACGACAAGGATCAAGAATCCCGCTCCAATCCAGAAGCAAAGCGGAGAGTAGTTCTTGCGGTCGAGCGTGGCAAACGGTTCG
>DATCRS010000089.1:0-7206 GCA_036568845.1 Devosia sp.
ATGGCGGGTCCGAAATCAGTGGCTTCGCGATCCAGCGCGGCCGGGGCCCGACGTCGCGCAGGGGCGCGGATCGACGATCCGCAGATCGGGCGAGATGTTATAGTCGTACTCGTAGCCGTAGACGCGGCTGTCGCTCACGGCTGCAACGGTGATGCCGGTGCGGTCGGGAGTGAAGGCGATTCGAAGCTCAGTCTGCCCCGTCGCTGCGCAGGCCTTCGCCGCCGCCGGGTCGGCGGCAGGGTCGACCGGTATGGCGATGCCGCCGAGGTTCTCGTTGGCCAATGCCTGGGTCACCGCCTCGCGGGTGGGCGAATAATCGCTGCCGTCCCAAAAAGTGTAGTCGGCGGTAGCGACCGCCAGGGAATAGGCGGCCTCGTAGGCTGCGTAGACCGCGCTCTGCAACTGCGCGTCGGTGGGGAACACGGGATCGAAACCTGGCGCGGTCATGATGGCGGGGGCGGTCTCCTCCGGGAAGATGTCATCGGCCGGCTGGGCGAGGTCATAAGCGTCGCGCACCATCTGCTCGACGCTGTCTGCGTGGCACGGCAGGCCGCTGAGATCGACTTTATAGGTGGCGTTCGGCGCGGGGTAGCCGGCGACGTAACCGGCGTGACACTCGCCCTTCTTCAGCATGGCAAAGGGCATGATGGCCGGCGTGGCGGCACTCGGCGTGCCCTCGCCGCGCGGCATGATGAACTGCGGGTAGACCGCGAGCTCGCCCTCCTTCAGCTCCCCGTCGGCAAAATCGGTGACGATGAAGAAAGCGCCGACGTGAAAGAGCACCGCGTCCGGATCGATTCCGAAGGGGTTGAAGTCGTCGCCGCCTGCTTCCTCGCGCGTGCGGCCATCCACGAAATAGAGCAACGCATCACCCACCAACGCCTCCGGCGTGCCGGGCTCGGCGGGCGTGCCGGGCAAGGTTTGAGCGGACGCGGGAAGCGTGAATGCGGCAAGGGCCAAGGCTGAAACGAAGGTGCGCATGGTCCGATCCTCACTCCGACGGAGCCGGATTTGTGGGCCGGTTCAACTGGGCCGTCAACCGTGTGCTGAGGGGGAAGAATGGTCGGAGTGGCCGGATTTGAACCGACGACCCTTTGTCCCCCAGACAAATGCGCTACCAGGCTGCGCTACACCCCGACACGTGTGGGGAAGTACATTATGGCGCGCCGATGAGGCAAGAGGCATTTTTGGGGCAAGTTTGGCTCTCTTCTCGCCTTGGTTTCGGGTAAAGAGGCCGGCTCGCACAACGATCCGCACAGGAGACATGATGGAAGGACAGACAAGGCTGCAGCTCGGCGTGGCGACGACGATCCCGGCTTCGCCCGAGCAAGCGCAGCTCGACCGGGTGCCTAACCCACACCCGGACACGTTCTACGTCACCCGCTTCGTGGCGACGGAATTTACCTCGCTTTGCCCGGTGACCGGGCAGCCCGACTTCGCGCATCTGGTGATCGACTTCGTGGCGCGGGACTGGCTGGTGGAATCGAAATCGCTGAAACTGTTCCTCACCTCGTTCCGCAACCACGGTGCATTTCACGAGGACTGCACGGTGTCGATCGGCAAGCGGCTGGTAGATCTCTTGGACCCGCACTGGTTCCGCATCGGCGGCTACTGGTATCCGCGCGGAGGCATCCCCATCGACGTGTTCTGGCAGCATGGCAAGCTGCCCGACAATGTCTGGGTGCCGGACCAGGGTGTGCCGCCCTATCGCGGCCGCGGCTGAGGTCAGGACTCGTCGAGCAGGTGCTCCGGTGTCAGTGCATAGGCCTTGCCGAAGCCACCGTTGAGGCTGGCGCCGAGGGGCTCGAGACGGAAGAAGCGAAAGTCGCCGAGATCGACATAGAGCCTCGCCTTGGGCTGCTGCGTGAGGTAGCGGCCGCGGATTCGATGATGATCTGGCGAAGTCCGATCGATTTCGATCGCCTGGCAGTCGATGCTGATACGGGGATGCGCCAGCGGATCGCCCTTTCCTGGCTCGCCCAGCAGCAGGGCGCAGCGGCCGTCCTGCAGGAGGGCCGCGGTGTGAGGGGCCAGCCGTGAGATCAGAACGACTGGCGTCCCGTCGAGGTCGGTCGCGACGCCGACTCGGCTGATGCCGGGGGCACGGGTCTCCGGGTTGAGCACGGCGAGAGCGCCATGCTTTGCCTCGCCGATGAGCTGGCGGGCGAGGTGAATGGCGTCGGCGTCAACTTCCCGAAGGACTGACTTTTCTGGCATCGGCCCTGCCCTCAAGCGGTAAGGTCGGCGAGCTTGGCTTCGGCCGCACGCGCCGCGTCGGCAGGGGCAAGTCCGACCAGCAGGCCCCGCTGGCCGCCGTTGATCAAGATCTCGTCGAAGAGCCCGGCCGTCTCGTCGATCGCGGTCGGTACTTTCCTTCGCTGGCCGAAGGGGCTGATGCCGCCGACCTTGAAGCCGGTGAGGCGCTCGGCATCGACCGGTTTTATCATGTTGGCAGCCTTGCCGCCGAAAGTGGCGGCGAGCTTTTTCATCGACACTTCGCAGTCGGACGGCACGACGACGCAGACCGGCTTGCCGTCGACCTCGGCCATCAGCGTCTTGAACACCTGCTCGGGCGCCTTGCCCAGCGCCTCCGCCGCCTGCAGGCCGACGCGTGGCGCATCGGGGTCGTAGTCGTAGGGAAAGAGCGTGAAGGCGATGCCGGCATTGGCAAGGGCCAGGGTGGCGGTCGTCGTCTTCGACATGGCTAGTCGGCGTCCGTCTCGGCGAGGATGCGCTTGATGTTCTCGGCGGACCGCTCCACGCCATCATTGTCGGTCGCCCAACCTGAGAAGCGATCGAGGAGCGCAGCAAAGACGACGAGCTCGTGCTCGTTCCACTTGCCGAGTGCGCTGGCAAAGAGGTCCCACTTGTTGCGGCGCACGGCTTCGGTGAAGCGCTCGCCCTTCTCGGTCAGCTCGAGGCAGATGCGGCGGGCGTCCTGCTGCGAGGCGACCCGGCGTGCATAGCCGCGCTCGACGACGTCCGCAGCAAGGCGGCTGGCACGCGACGGATCGATACCGAGGCGCTCGGCCAGCAGTCCCACGGTCACTTCTTCCTGCGCCTGGTCAGACCATGCAGGCTGATGCGAAATGGCGCTGATCGCGTCGAGATGACCGACTTCCAGATCGGCATCGAGCTTGGCCAGCACGCGCCGGCCGAAGTCGCGGCGCTGGATGGACCGGCGCACCTTGTGCATCACGGCGTCGATGGAGGCGACCGCCTCTGCGGCTCGGGGAGAGAGACCACTGGCACGCGCGAGATCGACCATGTCCTGGTCGCCACGCGTCTGGCATACATAAGGAAGATCGGGCACGTCACTCATGACCCGCGGCTAGCACGTTCGTGTGCTCATGTCAATTTATTGCCCTGGACAGATATATGCGCTTGACATGCATCTGTCCGAAAGCGGATAAGCCCCATCCGAGTTTTCGGAGGCATATTTCATGACTGCTGACTCATCCTCTCTTTCCGGCAGCGCAGCGGCCGAGGCCCCCGCCCGCCCCGACCGCACGACCATGCTGGTCTATCTCAGCGCGCTCATTGCGATGTTCATGGCCACAATGGACATGCAGATCGTCGTAACCGCGCTGCCCACAATCGCCGGCGAGCTCGGCAACCTGCACCTCTTCGGCTGGGTCGGCGCCGCCTACCTGCTCTCGACCGCCGCTGTGTCGCCCTTCTATGGGAAGCTGGGCGACATGTATGGCCGCAAGAACGTGGTGATCACGGCCATTGTGCTGTTCCTCATCGGTTCGCTGGTCTGCGGCCTAGCCTGGTCGATGGAATCGCTGATCGCTGCGCGTGTGCTGCAGGGCATCGGCGGCGGTGGCCTGATGGTCTCGGCCTTCGCCATGATCGGCGAGCTCTTCGGGCCGCGCGACCGGGCCAAGTATCAGGGTTACAGCTCCGCCGTTTTCACCCTGTCGGCCATCCTCGGGCCGGTTGCGGGTGGTTTCATCACCGAGCTCTTCGGTTGGCGCTGGGTGTTCCTGGTCAACCTGCCGTTCGGCATCATTGTCCTGGCCATCATCATGAGTGCGATGAAGAGCCGGTTCACCGAGAAGAAGCATAGGGTCGACTATATGGGCGGCCTGCTGCTGGCGGTCTCGACGACGGCGATCGTCTACTGGGCCGACCATGTGCTCGATCCGGCGGGCGCCGACCTCCTCACCTGGCTCCTGCCGCTGCTGGGCGTTGGTGCAGGCGTCGCCTTCGTGATGATCGAGACCCGCGCGGCCGAGCCGATCATCCCTCTGCGGCTGTTCAAGAACCACACGATCAGCCTGGTCTCGATCATCTCGCTGATCGCCGGTGCGATCACGCTGGGCATGTTCTTCTACTTTGCCCTCTACCTGCAGACCCTGACGGGCCTGAGCGCGGCGCAAGTCGGCTTCCTGTTCCTGCCGTTCTCGGTGGTATCGATGATCGTCTCGGTTCTTGCCGGGCGGATCATTGCCCGGACCGGCCGGTACAAGTGGATGCCTGTGGTTTCGATGGCGATGGGCGCGGTGCTGCTGGCGAGCTTCGTTCTGGTGGACGCGCATACGCCGATCTGGATACTCACTGTCATCATGGGCCTGATGGGTGCGTCGATGGGCCTGCAGTTCCAGGTGCTGATGGTTGCCATCCAGGCAGCGGCACCGCCGCAGGATATCGGCGCAGCCACTGGTGTCATCACCCAGGCACGTACCATCGGCGCCTCGCTCGGGCTCGCCATCAACGGCGCGATCATGGCCTGGGCATTAAGTCAGCAGGACAAGGTGCTGCCCGCGGACGCCATCGGCCAGATCGGCAGCCTCACCAATCTCGATCCTGCGGTGGCCAACAGCCTTGAAGGTGCCGTGCGGGAAACGGTGCTGGCAAGCTACGCCAGCGGCTTCCATACGCTCTTTCTCTTCATCGCGGCCGTCTACGTGGTGGAGACGATCCTGGCGCTGATGCTCAAGGATATCGAGATCCCGAAGCGGGTCTAGCCCTCGCGCGCCCGCTCCAGGATACGCTTGCAATCGAGAAGCTCGCGGAGAACATCCGCGAGCTTTTCTTTGTCCTTTGGGGACAGTACCTTTGCACTGCTCGAGGGCAGCCGCGGAATTTCAGGCTCCCCGTCGGACTCGATCTCGACGTCACGCGCGATGCGGCCGACGGGCGCGGCCTCGAAAGCTGGTTCGGGCTCGGACGACGCGGGCACGAGGGGCTCCATCACCCGCCCCTCGCCGATGCCGACGACGTAGCGGATGCCCTGGTCCTTGAGGATGCGCTGCACCCCCTTGATGGTGAAACCCTGGTCGTAAAGCAGGTGCCGGATGCCCTTCAAAAGCAGGACGTCCTCCGGCCGATAGTAGCGCCGGCCGCCGCCACGCTTCAGCGGCTTGATGGTGGAGAAGCGGGTTTCCCAGAAGCGCAGCACGTGCTGAGGAAGGTTAAGTTCCTCAGCGGCTTCAGAAATAGTACGGAACGCGTCTGGAGATTTTTCCAACCTGACACCGAGTCGGAGAAAGCTTTATTTTCCAGCGCGAACCATAGATTTGTTGATCTTGGATTTCAACACATTGCTCGGCTTGAAGACGAGCACCTGGCGCGGAAGGATCGGCACTTCTTCGCCGGTCTTGGGGTTGCGGCCGATACGCTCGTTCTTGGAGCGTACCTGGAAGGAGCCGAACGACGAGAGCTTTACATTCTCGCCTTTGACCAGCGCCTCGCCGATCATTTCGAGAACCCGCTCAACGAGCTCGGCCGACTCGGTCCGCGACAGCCCAACCGACTCGTAGACCGCTTCGGCAAGGTCTGCGCGCGTGACAGTCTTCTGTGCCATTGAAATCCCCCCGTTTCGCCAAACTGGGCCAAAGACCCCACAGGCGCCCCCACCTTTGGGTTGAGCGAGACTAGCTCCAGAGCGTGCCGGTGGCAATCTGCCTTAGCAATCACCACCTTATGAGGGATGCACCCCAGGTGAAGCCGCCGCCCATGGCTTCGATCATGACGAGGTCACCGCGCTTGATGCGGCCATCGGCGACAGCAGTGTTGAGGGCGAGCGGCACAGAGGCGGCCGACGTGTTTGCGTGCTTGTCGACCGTCACTACGACCTTCTCGGGAGGCAGGCCGAGCTTGAGGCCCGCGCCGTCGATGATGCGCTTGTTGGCCTGGTGCGGCACGAACCAGTCGAGCTCGTCGATGGTGTGACCGCTGTCCTCGAGCACCTTGTAGACCACGTCGGTGATCATCCCCACGGCGTGCTTGAAGACCTCCTTGCCCTCCATCCGCACGTGGCCCATCGACTGAGTCGAAGAGGGGCCGCCGTCGGTATAGAGCTTGTTCCAGTGATGCCCATCGGAACGAAGCGCCGTCGCCAGAACGCCGCGCTCGGGCTCACTGGGCTTGCCCAGCTCCATCACCACGGCGCCGGCGCCATCGCCAAAGAGCACGCAGGTCGTGCGGTCGCTCCAGTCGAGGATGCGCGAGGCCGTCTCGGCGCCGATGACGAGGGCCCGCTTGGCGAGACCGTTCTTCAGATATGAATCAGCGGTGCCGACGGCATAGACGAAACCCGAGCAGACGGCCTGGATGTCGAAGGCGGCGCCGTGATGCATGCCGAGCTTTTGCTGCACGACCGCGGCGGTGGCCGGAAAGGTCATGTCCGGCGTCGTCGTGGCGACCAGCACGAGATCGATATCCTCGGGCGTGATGCCGGCATTCTCCAGCGCTCGCCGGCCGGCCGCGGTCGCCAGATCCGAGGTGTTCTCACCTTCCGCCGCGATGTGGCGCTGGCGGATGCCGGTGCGCTGCACGATCCACTCGTCAGAGGTATCGACCATTTTGGCGAGGTCGTCGTTGGTCATCACATGCGCCGGCAGATAGGCGCCGACACTGCGGATGATGGATCGCTTCTCGGTCACGCGGGTTTGGCCTCCGTTTCGGGGCTCTGAGCCGGCCCCTCGATGTTGAGTGTGGGGAAACGGCCCATACCGTCCCGGATTTTGTCGAGCACGCGGCTGCGGGCCATCTCGTAGCCCAGGCCGAGCGCCGCCTTGTAGCCGACTTCGTCGGTGCCGCCATGGCTCTTGATGACGATGCCGTTGAGCCCGAGGAAGACGCCGCCATTGATGTTGCGCGGGTCGAGCTTGCGGCGGATGGCGTTCATGGCCTTGCCGGCGAGCAGTGCGCCGAGCTTGGAGAAGATGTCGGCGGTCAACGCCTGGCGCACATAGG
>DATCRS010000090.1:0-2796 GCA_036568845.1 Devosia sp.
CGGCGGCATCATGCGCGGCATCCGCACCGTGCCGCACCTCTGGAGCATCTGCGAGGACATGCTCGAGGTCGCCCCCGAGGCGATCATGCTGCAATACGTCAACCCGATGGCCATCAACACCTGGGCCATCGCCGAGAAGTATCCGACCATCAAGCAGGTCGGCCTCTGCCACTCGGTGCAGGGCACGGCGATGGAATTGGCCCACGATCTCGACATTCCCTATTCCGAGATCCGCTACCGCTCGGCCGGCATCAACCACATGGCCTTCTATCTGAAGTTCGAGCACCGCCAGGCCGATGGTTCCTATCGCGATCTCTATCCCGATCTCGTCCGCGCCTATCGCGAGGGCCGCGCGCCCAAGCCGGGCTGGAACCCGCGCTGCCCCAACAAGGTGCGCTACGAGATGCTGACCCGGCTCGGCTATTTCGTCACCGAGAGTTCGGAGCACTTCGCCGAGTACACGCCCTATTTCATCAAGGAGGGTCGCGAGGACCTCATCGAGAAGTTCGGCATTCCGCTCGACGAATATCCCAAGCGCTGCGTCGAGCAGATCGAGGGGTGGAAGAAGACCTCCGAGCAGTACCGCAAGGCCAACACCATCGAGGTCAAGCAGTCCAAGGAATATGCCTCCGAGATCGTCAACGCGGTCTGGACCGGCGAGCCGGGCGTCATCTACGGCAATGTCCGCAACAACGGCGTCATCACCTCGCTGCCCAACAATGCCGCGGTGGAAGTCCCGTGCCTCGTCGATGCCTCGGGCATCCAGCCGACCTATATCGGCGACCTGCCGCCGCAGCTCACCGCGCTCATCCGCACCAACATCAACGTGCAGGAGCTCACCGTCGCGGCGCTGATGACCGAGAACCCCGAGCACATCTACCACGCCGCGATGATGGACCCGCACACGGCAGCCGAGCTCGACCTCGACCAGATCTGGCACCTCGTCGACGACCTGCTCGCCGCGCATGGCGACTGGATCCCCGCCTGGGCCCGGCCCGCCCGCAAGCAGCGGGTCGCATAAGCTAGACGCCGCGATGCGCCGACGCCCGGAACTCGCTGGGCGTCGTGCCGTGCGCCCGGCGGAACGCCTTGGCGAAGTAGTTGGCATCGGCGAAGCCGCAGCTCGCGGCGATCTCGCCGATGCCGGAATCGGTCGCGATCAGCAGCCGCTCGGCGCGCTGCATGCGCTCGGCAAAGACATAATCAGAAGGCGCGATGCCGGTGGCCGTCGTGAACAGCCGGACGAAATGCGCCCGGCTCACCTGTGCCACACGCGCCAGCCTTTCGATCCCCAGGTTGCCGGCAAGGTTCTGCGCCACGAAGCGCTGCACGCGGAGCACTGCGGCCGGAGCGTTGGACGCATCCGGTATCTCGTCCCCACGTGCACCATCGTGCACAGCCATGATGCCGGCATAGGCCGCGGCCGAGGCTGCCCCGCTCGGAATCTCGCCTTCAAGCAGCGCGAGGCAGCTGGCCGCCAGCCGGTCGATCGCCTCGCTGCCCGGCCGGATCACCGGCCCGTTCGCGTCGATCACCGCCCGGGCGATGCGGAGCGCCTCGCGACCCGTGAGCGTGATCCAAAAATACTCCCAACTTCGCCCCGGCGCGAGCCAGTAGCGATTGCGGTGAGGAAAGGTGAGCAGCATGGTGTCGCCCACCTCGAGCGCATGGTGCGTGCCCTCGAAATCGAGTTCGCCACGTCCGGTCACCGTGTGCTGGATCAGGGCGAAGGGCTGTGCTCCCCGCTTCAACCCCTCCCAGGAATAGGCCTCGTTGAAGCGCCGCTCGAAGCCGGCGCCACGGGCCATGCAATGGAGCGTCAGCGGCCCCCTGGGCAGCTCGAGCAGGCGGAGGCCGTGGCCGTGTTCGATCAACGCGGAAAGCACAAAAGTACCCGTAAGCGCACGACATTTCTCTACACCCCGCCGGGGCGAGGCGGTAGGAAAATCGTCACCATCCAACGCGAGGGCATTTCGCCATGTCGTTCAAAGTCGCCATCATCGGCGCCGGTTCGGTCGGTTTCACCAAGACGTTGATCTCGGACCTGCTCAAGGTCCCCGAATTCGACGCTGTCGAATTCGCGCTCACCGACATCAATGAGCACAATCTCTCGATGATCCACGAGATCATCGCCGAGATCGTCAAGGTCAACAACCTGCCGGCCAAGGTCACAGCGACGACCAATCGCCGCGAGGCGATCACCGGTGCGCGCTACATCATGAGCTGCGTACGAGTGGGCGGCCTCGAGGCCTTCGCCACCGACGTCAACATCCCGCTCAAATACGGCGTCGACCAGTGCGTGGGCGACACCATCTGCGCCGGCGGCATCCTCTATGGCCAGCGCAACATTCCGGTGATCCTCGACTTCTGCAAGGATATCCGCGAGGTGGCCGAGCCGGGCGCGCTGTTCCTGAACTATGCCAACCCGATGGCGATGAACACCTGGGCGGCGCTCCAGTATGGCGGGGTCAATACCGTCGGCCTCTGCCACGGCGTGCAGCACGGCGCGCACCAGATCGCGCAGGTGCTCGGCGTCGAGGACAGCGAGCTCGACTACATCTGCTCAGGCATCAACCACCAGACCTGGTACATCGACATCCGCGCCAAGGGCCGGAAGATCGAGAAGGACGAGCTCATCGCCGGCTTCGAGGCCCACCCGGTCTACTCCAAGACCGAGAAGGTGCGCATCGATGTGCTGAAGCGCTTCGGCGTCTATTCGACCGAGTCCAACGGCCACCTTTCGGAATACCTGCCCTGGTATCGGAAGCGTCCGGACGAGATCAATCGCTGGATCGA
>DATCRS010000091.1:0-14573 GCA_036568845.1 Devosia sp.
AAGGATCTCACTGCCGCGATGGCGATAGCGCCGACCGAGCCGACAGTGGCCGTGACGGCGGAGGATTTGGCCGCCCTGCCGCAGATCTTCGGCCAGTAGTTCCATGGATTTCCCGGGGTTTTGCGACCCTGGGTTAGCCCGTCGTTAAGCCCGCGCCGCCTATTGTCGCCCCACCAGGAAGTGACAGGCGGGCAGAAGCCGGCAATGCGTGTGTATCGGGTGGGTTTTGCGCCAGCGCTGAAGGCGCTGCTGCGCGTGGCTTTGGTGGTCACGATCGGCCTTTGGCCGGCGTTCGCCATGGCGCAGAACAAGGCGCAGATCTTCGTCACTGCCGAAGCCGGCTATGGCCGCCTGGTGCTCAGCTTCCCCGGCCGCGACGACCTCCCGACCTACCGTCTCAAGTCCGAGAATGGTGTGCTGGCCGTCGAATTCGACGAGCCCATCGATCTGTTGCTGTCCGACCTGGCGGTCGCGCTCCCGGACTACATCGCCGTTGCCCGCGTCGATCCAGACGGCCGCGGCGTCCGCTTCGGACTGCGGACGGCGCTCAACATCAACCGGATGGAGGCGGCCGAGAAGCTCTTCATCGATCTGTTGCCCACCACGTGGCAGGGACTGCCGCCAAGTCTGCCTGAGGAAGTGATTGCCGACCTCGCCCGCCGTGCGAAGGAGGCCCATCGCCTCGCCGAACAGAAGCGCAAGGCGGAGGAGGCCAGCAAGCTTCATCCCGCCGCGTCGCTGCGCGTTGGCCGCAACCCGACCTTCATGCGCGTCGAGGTCAACTGGACCGTCGATACCAAAGCCGAGTTCAGCGTCGAGAACGGCGTTGCCAATGTCGATTTCGAGTGGCCCGTGCCGATCGATCTCGCCAAGCTGCAGTCCGACCTGCCTCCCGAGGTGCTGGAGGTGCTCAATACGGTGAGTCCCGACGGCTCGCGCGTGAGCTTCCGTGTCGACGAGAAGATCGTGCCGCGCTTCTACACCAGCTCGCCGCGGCAATACGTCATCGACATCGACATCGCGCGCGCCAACGGGCTCGCCATCGCCCTGGAGGCTGCCGAGAAGGCCAAGGCCGAGCGTGCTGCAGCCGAGGCTGCCGCTCGCGAGCACGCTGCCAAAGCGCACTCCAGTGACGAGGCCGAGACCGTCGGCCCATCCCATCAGCAAACCGCCATTACCCCGATCGTGAGCACGGTCGGCGCCACCGTCCGCGTGGCGTTCCCGTTTGACCAGGATACGGCGGCGGCCGTGTTCAGGCGCGGCGACACCGTCTGGCTGCTCTTCGACACGTCCACCAAGATCAATGCACCGGCCCAGACCGAGGCGCTTTCCTCGATCGCCACGCGCTTCGAAGTCATCCCCGCGGGCGAGACCGAGGTCGTGCGCATCGATCTTTCGGCCGAGCGGCTTGCCACGCTGGGATCGGAAGGGCGCTCCTGGGTGTTGTCGCTGGGCGACGTGTTGCTCAACCCGACCGAACCCCTCAGCCTTGCTCGCGTCCGCGACAACGAAGGCAGGTTCAAGATGGTCGCCGACCTCGTGCGGCCGGCAAAGGTGCACCAGTTCCGCGATCCCAATGTCGGCGATCTGCTCAACGTCGTCACGGCTTACCCGCCGTCGCGCGGGGCCGCCCGCAATCTGCAATATGTCGATTTCACAGCCTTGCGCTCGGTGCATGGCCTGGTGGTGAAAGCCGAAAGCGACGCGCTGCAGGTCGATATCGACGGCAAGAACGCCATCATCTCCACGCCCGAGGGGCTCACCCTCTCCGCCGTCGAAGCGCAGCGTCCCGCCGATGCCGAGGTGGCGACCACCTCGCGGGCCGGCTATGTCGACCTGGTCGCGGCTCGCGCCGAGGATCTCGGCCAGTTCAGCAGGCGGAGGGAACAAACCCTCAGCAAGGCCGCCGACGCGGAGGGGCGCCTGCGTGAGCTGGCGCGGCTGGAGCTTGCCGAACTCTACATCGCCAACCAGTTCGGCTTCGAGGCACTGGGTGTGCTCGATGTCCTCGACCGAGAGCTCAAGAGCGAAGATCTGCGCAAGAAGCTGCGGCTCCTGAAGGCCATGGCCGATGTCATTGCCTATCGGCCTGGCGAGGCGCTCAACGTTCTCACGGCATCCACCTATGAGGATGAGGTCGACAGCCTGATGTGGCGCGCCATCGCCAAATCCGACGCCGGCGACTATCAGGGTGCACGTCTCGACGCCATCGCGTCGGAGGGCATCCTTCAATCCTACCCCGGCTGGGTGCAGTCCCGCTTCCTGCTCGCCGCGATCCGTGCCGCCGTGGAAACCAAGGACGCTGCCATGGCAGCGCGTCTGCTTGGCCTCATCGAGTTCCCCAAGCTCGACGACGAACAAGTCAGCACCTATCAGCTGATGCAGGGCCGCCTCGCCGAGCTCGGCGGCGCCACCGGCGAAGCACTGGATTCCTACGGGCAGGTGATCGCGGCCGATATCCGGCCGACCCGCGCCGAAGCCGTCTACCGCACGCTGCTCATCCTCCAGACAGAAGGGCGAATGGATCTTCCCAAGGCCACTGCGACCCTGGCCGCCGAAGCCATGCTCTGGCGCGGCAACCGGCTGGAAGCCGATATGTCCAAGCTCCTCGCCGAGCTCTATTTCCGTGATCATCGCTATCGCGAGGGATTTGAGGTGGCCAAGCAGGCCATCGCCTACTACCCCGAGAACGACTCGGTGAACGCGCTGCTTGCCGAGGCCCAGCAGCAGTTTGGCGAGCTCTATCTCAACGGCGCCGCCGATCGGCTGAGCGAGCTCGACTCGCTGGCGCTCTACTACGACTTCCAGCAGTTGACTCCGCCCGGCACGCGCGGCGACGAGATGATCCGCAACCTGGCCCGCCGACTCGTCAAGGCGGACCTCCTCAAGCAGGCCGGCGATCTTCTCGAGTACCAGATCGACAACCGCCTGAAGGGCGCCGCGCAGGCGCAGATCGCCGCCGACCTTGCCGTCATCCGCATCGCCGACCGCGATCCGGAAGGAGCGCTGCGCGTCCTCAACCGTACCCGGTTGGCCAATCTCTCGCCGCTGCTCGAACGCCAGCGACGCATCCTCGAAGCGCGCGCCCTCATCGATGCCGGCCGGGAGGAACTTGCCCTCGACATTTTGGGCCGGGTCGAAGGCCGCGACGCCGACCTGCTGCGGGTCGACGGCCTATGGCGTGCCAAGAACTACGGTCGCGCGGCTGAACTGATCGAGGTCGTCTACGCGCCGGGCGAGAATCCGACGGAGTTCGATCAGGCTGCGCGCATGAACATCGTCAAGGCGGCGGTCGGCTTCGTGCTCACCAATGACAGCCTGGGGCTCTCGCGGCTGCGCTCGAAATATGCCGACCTGCTGTCGCGATCCGCGGAATGGTCGATGTTCGAGTTCGTCACCAGCGAGATCAAGCCGACCAGCGCGGAGTTCAAGAAAGTGGCCCGGCAGGTCGCCGACCTCGACTCGGTCAATGCTTTCCTCGCTTCCTACAACCGCGCCTATCCGACCACCGACGGGCTTACCCCAGCAGAAGCCGTGCCGACCACGGACGCGGCGGCCTAGCCGGACACGAAGCTGCGGACCAGCGATCCTGCAACCAGGTGCCAGCCGTCCACTAGGACGAAGAAGATCAGCTTGAACGGCAGTGAGATCACCACCGGCGGCAGCATCATCATGCCCATCGACATCAGCACCGAGGCGACCACCATGTCGATGATGACGAAGGGTACGAAGAGCAGGAAGCCGATCTCGAAGGCCCGCCGCAGCTCCGAGATCATGAATGCCGGGATCAGGATGTTGAGGGGGATAGCCTCGCTCGGGTCCGCCGGCAGCGTCTGGCCCGAAAGGTCGTAGAAGAGCTGCAGGTCCTGCTCGCGCACATTGGCCTGCATGAAGGTCGCCACCGGCGCCGCCGACTGGTTGAACGCCTCTTCGATCTGGATCGTGCCTGCGAGCAGCGGCGCGATACCCCGGTCGTAGGACTGCTGCAGCGTCGGGCCCATGATGAAGATGGTGAGAAAGAGCGCAAGGCTGACCATCACCGAATTGGGCGGCGCGGTCTGCAGGCCGATGGCGGTGCGCAGCAGCGAGAGCACCACCACAATGCGGGTAAAGCTCGTCACCATGACAAGGATCGACGGCGCCAGCGACAGCAGGGTGATAAGGCCGACGAGCTGCACCGCGCGCTCGGTCAGCGTCGCGTCGTCGCCGAAGTCGATTGAGATGTCCTGGCCGAAGGCGAGGCTGGGGATCAGGAGGGCGGCGAGCAGGGCAAGGGCGGTCAGCACCCGCCCGCGGGTCAGCCTGGCGTTACTTCCCTTCGGCCTTGAAGCCGTCGCCCGAGAGGCGGCTGGTGGAAACGGCGCCAAGCTTGGCCTGCCCATTGGTTTCAGTCACTGGGCCGGTTTTAGCTGAGTCGGATGCGGCGGCGTCCGAATTGTACCCATTCATGGGGATAACCGAGGGCACGGAGCGCAAGAGGCTGGTGTTGCGGAGCTGAGGTGCCTTGCGCTGGGGCGTCGAGCGGATCGGCTCGCGCAGGCGTTCGAGCGGCGTGCGGCCGTTGGCAGCAACGGGCGGGCGGGCCGCGTCAGTCGGCGATGGCTGCGCTGCGGCACTGGGCTGGCCTGGGCGGCGCAGGCCCACCTTTTCCACGGCGATGCCGGTTTCCAGCACCACGTCCTGCGCCCCGCCGGTCATGATGACATGCTCGACATTGTCGCGCCGGAGGATCGTCACCTTGTGCTTGGCATCGAGCTGCAATGTCTCCACCACCATCAGCCGGCGGTTGCGGCCACGGCTCATATTGGCGGAGGCCTGCATGAAGAACTTCAGGGCCCAGAGGCCGAGCAGGATGAGAACGAGCACGATGCCGAGCGCGAAAGCCGCGTTCAGAATGGTGCTCTCTGCCCCGCCGAACAGGGCCGTAAGGAACTGCATGCCTGTCTCCAGCGTGGCCGGCCGAAATCGGACGGGGGACGAACCCTGCATTAATTGCCCAGTATATGGGACGGAATGTGCAAATTGCGAGGCGCAATTGCCTCAAATTGCGACAAAGTTAACGTGTGATTAACCATCACCCGGCAGGATTTGCCCAGTTGGCTTTGTGGAGATTCCGGCGTGGGGCTCACCAATATACCGCTGTTTTCGGCGCTGAGCGAGAAGATGAAGTGGCACCAGACCCGCCAGGGTCTTCTGGCCGAGAACGTCGCCAATGCCGAAACGCCCGGCTACCGGGGCCGCGATCTCAAGGCTTACGGCTTTGCCGAGGACATGGCGAAGCTCTCGGTTGCGAGTATCTCGACCGCGACGACGAACCCGATGCACATCACCAAGGCGAGTACCGATACCGGCGCGTTCGGTTCGCGCCGTCTCAACAATTTCGAGGTCACCCCGGAGGGCAACGGCGTGACGCTCGAGGATGAGATGATGAAGGTCACCACCAACCAGATGGACTACCAGGCGGTCACGGCCGTCTACCAGCGCTCGATTCGCATCCTCAAGACCGCACTCGGGCGGCAAGGCTAACGGGTAGGGCGCCATGTCGGACTTCATGTCGTCACTCAAGATCGCCGCCTCGGGCCTGCACGCGCAGAACGCCCGTATGCGCATCATCGCCGAAAACATCGCCAACGCCGATTCTGCCGGCAAGACGCCGCAGGAAGATCCCTACCGGCGCCGTATCCCGACCTTCAAGGCGGTGATGGACGATGCGGCCGGGGGCACCATTCCAAAGGTCGGGCGGCTCGCGTTCGACCAGTCGGACTTCAACCTGCGCTACGAGCCCGGCCATCCTGCCGCGGACGAGAAGGGCTATGTGCGCTACCCGAACGTCAACTCGCTCATCGAGACCATGGACATGCGCGAGGCGCAGCGCACCTACGAAGCCAATCTCAACGTCGTCAGCGTCACCCGGCAGATGCTGGGGTCGACCATCGACATCCTGCGCGGCTAAGGGGGCGTAGATGGCAGGCATCCCGTTCAACGCTGCTGCGGCCGCCTACGGGCAGGCACAAAAGCTCGTCAGTCATGCGCCCAAGGCGCAGACCGACATGTTGGCGCTGAACAGCGCCCAGCCCGGCCAGGACTTTGCCCGCATGCTCACCGAGCAGGTGCAGGGCGTGGTCGATGCCGGCAAGGTCGCCGAGACCCGCTCCATGGAAATGGTCAGCGGAAAGGCCGATATTGTGGATGTGGTGACCGCCATGTCGCAGGCCGAGATCGCCATGGAGACGATGGTCACAGTCCGCGACCGCGTGATCTCGGCTTACGAAGAAATCATGCGGATGCCGATCTGATCGGCGCTGACATTTGAGGCGAATCCGCGCCTGACTAGGACGGTCGGGCAGGGCAGGCAGAAATGACCGGAGCAGAAGTTCTCGATATTGCCCGCGACGGCATCTGGGTGCTGATCCTCGTCTCGGCGCCGATGATGATCGTCGGCCTGCTCGTCGGCGTCGTCATCGCGCTCTTCCAGGCGCTGACGCAGATCCAGGAAATGACCCTGGTCTTCGTTCCCAAGATCATCGCCATCTTCGTCACCATGCTGCTGACGCTGCCCTTCATGGGCGCCACCATGCAGGCCTTCATGGAACGCATCGTCGACATGATCGTGGTGGGCGGCTAGGGCATGATCTCGCTCAACTGGCTGCCCGAGACGGCCTTTTTGTACCTCCTGCTCTTCGCCCGGGTCGGCACCCTCCTGATGCTGCTGCCGGCGCTAGGTGAGCAGGTGATCCCGGTGCGCATGCGGCTTTCCTTCGCCCTCGTCTTCTCGCTCGTGCTCTATCCGCTGATCGCGCCGTCGCTGCCCAGCCTGCCGGCCGACATGATCGAGGTGCTCGTCCTCCTCTTCCACGAGCTCATCATCGGGCTCATCCTGGGCGGCATTACCCGGCTCATCATGATGGCGACGCAGGTCGCCGGATCGGTCATCGCCTTCCAGGCCGGCCTTTCCTTGGCGCAGTCGGCGGATCCCACGAATGGCGGCATCCAGGGCGCCATCATCGGCAGCTTCCTGAGCTTTCTCGGCGTGACGCTGATCTTTGCCACCGACCTCCACCACGTTGCGCTGTCTGCCATCCACGACAGCTACATGATCTTTTCGCCCACCGATCCGCTGATGTTCGCCGACGCACTGCAGATGGCGCTGCAGTCGGCCGCCGCCGCCTTTGTCATCGGCGTGCAGATGTCGGCGCCGTTCATCGTCTTCGGCCTCGTCTTCTATCTCGGTGTCGGTATCCTCGGGAAACTGATGCCGCAATTGCAGGTCTTCTTCGTCGCCATGCCGGCAACGATCGGGGTCGGCCTCATCCTTTTTGCCTTGCTGCTCGCCATGATGATGGGCTGGTATCTCACCCATTTCGAGAATGAGCTGGCGGTGCTCCGGGGTCTCGTCAGGTGAGCGACGAACCTCCGGATCAAGAATCCAAAACAGAAGACCCCAGTCAGAAAAAGCTCGAGGACGCCCACAAGAAGGGCGACGTGGTCAAAAGCCAGGAGGTCACCACCTGGTTCACCCTCGCCGGCTCTGCGCTGCTCTTCGCCACGCTGGCACCCGGCACCAGTGCGGCGCTGGCGGAGAGCCTCAAGGGCCTCATCGCCAATGCCGATCTCTACGATATCGGCGGGGCCGGCTTTTCGGCGATCTTCTGGCAGATCATGGGCGCGATCCTCCTCGTCGCCATCGTCCCGCTCGTGGTGATGGCTGCGTTCTCGACCGTGGGTAACCTGGTGCAGCACCGGCCTCTGGTCTCGGTGGACCCCATCACCCCGAAGCTCTCGAAGATCTCGCCGCTCAGCGGCTTTAAGCGCCTGTTCTCCTCCGAGGCGCTGGTCAACTTCGTCAAGGGCCTGGTCAAGCTCTCCGTCGTCAGTGGCGTGCTCTGGTTCGTGCTCGCCCCCGAAGTGGACCAGGCGGAGGTGATGATCACGGCCGACGTCGCCGTCATTCTCCGCGACTTCCTCGATCTGGGCATCAAGATCTTCGCCGCCGTGCTGGCCATCGTCACGGTCATGGCCATGGCCGACTACCTCTATCAGCGCAACCGCTGGTGGAACCGGCAGAAGATGACGCTGCAGGAGGTCAAGGACGAGTACAAGCACATGGAAGGCGACCCCAAGGTCAAGGGCCGCATCCGCGCCATCCGCCAGGAGCGCAGCCGCAAGCGCATGATGGCGGCCGTTCCCGAAGCCACCGTGGTCATCACCAACCCGACCCACTACGCCGTGGCGCTCAAGTACGACCGCGACATGGCCGCCCCGGTCTGCGTCGCCAAGGGCGCCGACTCGATCGCCCTCAAGATCCGCGAGATCGCCACCGACAACGACGTCCCCATCGTCGAAAACCCGCCGCTCGCCCGCGCCCTCTATGCCAGCGTCGACATCGACGAAACCATCCCCACCGAACACTTCAAGGCCGTCGCCCAGGTCATCGGCTTCGTCATGCGCCTGCGGCAGAAGCCAAGCTGGCGGCGGAGCTGACACCATGATGTCCTGGATTGCCATCGTCCTCGGACTGGTTGCAGCCTACTTCTTGGGCTCCCTCCCGACCGGCTATCTCGCCGGACGAGCGCTCAAAGGCATCGACATCCGCGAGCAGGGCTCGAAATCCACCGGCGCGACCAACGTCCTCCGAACCATCGGCCCCTGGCCTGCCGCGCTGGTTTTCCTCGTCGACATGCTCAAGGGTTCGGCAGCGGTGTTCTTCGCGCGCTGGCTCATGCTGGCCCTCGGTACGACGGGCTGGGAGCCATGGGCCGTCAGTATTGCGGGTATCGCAGCCATAGTCGGCCACGGCCGGTCCGTGTGGCTCAATTTCTCGGGTGGCAAGTCTGTGGCGACCGGGCTCGGAGTCCTCGTTGCGCTTTCTTGGCAGGTTGCCCTCGGCGCGCTGGCCGTGTTTGCAATCGCCTTGGCCATTTCCCGCATCGTTTCGCTGAGCTCCATCCTCGCTGCGCTAACAGCGACCGTGCTCGTGTTCGTCTTGCCGCAGCCCTTGCCCAACCTGCTGATGGTCGTCGCCGGTGGCCTCTATGTCATCATCCGCCACCGCGCCAACATCGCACGCATCCTCGCCGGTACAGAACCGCGCCTCGGCCGGGCGACCCCTGAACGTTAGAGGTCGGTGTGCCCGAAACTCATGGTTCGACAAGCTTACCATGAGGTCCTCAGGAACACCGCGCCAGCAGCAGCCCTCATCCTGAGCGTGTCGAAGGACGAGGGCGTGACGCAGTCGTGCGCAACGGCATGGCACCCCTGCATCTCTCCTCCCATCCCCACCCGTGGAAAACCGCGATTGTCTCCCCACGTCGGCGGCCATTTGCTAGAGCTTTGGATGGGGTCCGATTCGCCCCGTTGACTGGAGCCGAGACCACCCGGATGGCCATCACGCCGCTCGATGAGGACAGCTACCCCGACCCGCTGATGAGCCGCCCGCGCAGTGCCGCGGGGCTCTGGCGCGTGGTGGCGCTCGCGGCCTTCTTCATCATCGTCGCGGTGGCGGTGTCGATGCTGGGCGACCGCATCCCGCCCGACCTGGTGCTGCTCTTTCTCGGCCTTCTCGCCGTGGTCGGGGTCTTCTGCCTCTTTGCCATCGCGGCCGGTCTTTTCCGCTTTGCGTCCAGCGACGAGACCCGCACCGTCTCGCGCGCGATTGTCGACAGCCTGCCCTATGGCGCGGTGGTCTCCGATCGCGAGGGCAAGATCTCCTACGTCAATTCGCACTACGGGACCTTCCCGGGCAGCGTCACCGACGGTGTGCCGGTCGGCGTGCCGCGACTCTTTGCCGGGCAGTCGGAGGCGAGCGAGGCGATCTACCGCCTGAGCCGCGCGGCGCGCGACGGGCGCCCGGCCACCGAGGACATCCGCCTCGTCGGCGGGCTCGGCGGAGCCGCCGGCGGCAGCACCAAGCCGTCCTGGTATCGCGTCTCGGTTCGCGCCCTGCCGGCGGTGGACGGCTCGGACAAGGTGCTCGTGCTCTGGACCGTCGAGGACATCACCCGCGACCGCGAGCGGCAGGACAACGCCTTCCTCGAGTTGCAGCGCGCCATCGACTATCTCGACCACGCCCCGGCCGGCTTCTTCTCCGCCGATGCCAAGGGCTCGATCCAGTACCTCAACTCGACGCTCGCCGACTGGCTCGGCTACGACCTGGCCGAGTTCGACACCGACCAGATCAAGCTCGACGATATCGTGCGCGGCGACGGCGCAAGCCTCTTGATGCGGGGCAGGGGCGATGGCGAGATTCGCACCGAGATCATCGATATCGACCTCGTGCGTCGCAACGGCACCAGCTTTCCGGTCCGGCTCATGCATCGGGCAGCCCGCCTTGCCGATGGCGAGCTCGGCGAAACCCGCACGCTCGTCCTCGACCGCCGCGGTGGGGTGAACCAGGAAGAGGCCCTGCGCGTCTCGGAAATCCGCTTCTCGCGCTTTTTCAACGATACGCCGTTCGCCATCGCCACGCTCGACCGCGAGGGGCGCATCGTCCGCACTAACGCGCCCTTCAGCCGCATTTTCGGCTGGCAAAGCGGCGAACAGACCATCGATTTGCAGCCGATGGCCGAGCTCATCGCCGAGCCCAGCCGCGAGCGCTTCCGTGAGGCGGTCGCTGCCGCGATCGCCAACAAGTCCGAGATCGAGCCGGTCGATGCGCTCCTGGCGCGCGAAGGCGACCACGCCGTCCGCCTCTACGTCTCCGGCTCGGAGGAAAGCGCGGACTCGCCGGAGCGGGTGAATGTCTACTCTCTGGACATGACCGACCAGCGCAAGCTCGAGGCGCAGTTCGCGCAGGGCCAGAAGATGCAGGCCGTGGGCCAGCTCGCCGGCGGCGTCGCGCACGATTTCAACAACGTGCTCACCGCTATCATCGGCTTTGCCGACCTGCTGCTCCTAAAGCACAAGCCGGGCGATCCCTCCTTCAACGACCTGATGGCGATCAAGAACAGCGCCAACCGCGCGGCCGGCCTCACCCGCCAGCTGCTCGCTTTCTCGCGCCGCCAGACGCTTCGGCCGCAGATCCTCGAGATCACCACCCATATCGACGACCTCACGGTGCTCCTCAAACGCCTCATCGGCGAGACCATTGCGCTCGACGTCGACCATGGCCATGCCATCTGGCCGGTGAAGGCGGACCTCGTGCAGCTCGAGCAGGTGGTGGTGAACCTCGTCGTCAACGCCCGCGACGCCATGCCCAGCGGCGGCAAGATCACCATCCGTACCCGCAACGTCACCGAAAGCGAGTCGGCGGGGATGACCTATACCGGCATGCCGGCGGCCGACTACGTGCTGATCGAGGTCGAGGACACTGGCACCGGCATGCCGCCCGAGATCCTCGAAAAGATCTTCGAGCCCTTCTTTTCCACCAAGGAGCTGGGGAAGGGCACGGGCCTGGGGCTCTCCACGGTCTACGGCATCATCAAGCAGACCGGCGGCTTCATTTATCCGGAGTCCGTCGTTGGCAAGGGCACGACCTTCAAGATCTTCCTGCCGCGCCACGTGCCGGCCGAGGGCGAGGTCGTCGCCAAGATCGCCGCGGCCCCGGTGCGCGATCTCACCGGCCACGAGCGCATCCTCCTTGTCGAAGACGAGGACAATGTCCGCGTCTTCTCTGCCCGGGCCCTGCGCACCACTGGCTACGAGGTGTTCGAGGCTGCCTCGGGCGACGAGGCGCTCGATGTGCTCGAGGACGAAGGCTACGAGATCGACCTCATGATCTCGGACGTGGTCATGCCGGAAATGGACGGCCCGACGCTCCTCACCAAGGTGCGCGAGCGCATGCCTGATCTCAAGGTCATCTTCGTTTCCGGCTACGCCGAAGAAAATGTCCGCCAGGATATTGCCGATAACCAGAGCGTCGAATTCCTGCCCAAGCCCTACTCGCTCGACCAGATCAACTCCAAGGTCAAGGAAGTGCTCGGCAAGGCGAGCGATTGATACAACACTTCTGTTGCATTTCGCCGTCGCGGGGGCTACGTTGAAAGATGACGAGTGCGCAGTTCAAGCGCTGGCTGGCCAAGCAGGGCTGTAGGTTCCAGCCGGCTAAGGGTGGTCATCTCAGAGTCTACCTGGGTGAGCGCTGGTCAGTGTTGCCAATGCACGGCGCTCGCAAGGAACTGAGCACCGGCACCGTCAATGCGATCAAGAAGGATCTGGGGTTACGTTGATGCGATACGCAGTAAATCTCGTCCCCGACGACAATGATACCTTGCGGGTGGAAGTGCCCGATGTTCCGATCGCACACAGCTTCGGCGACAACGTTGAGGACGCGTTGCGGCATGGGCTCGATGCCATCGAGAGCGCCATCATGATTTACATCGACAATCGTCAGCCAGTGCCCAAGCCCAGGGCGAAGGGTCTGCATTACGTCGAAATTCCCGCCCTGACGGTGGCCAAAGTTGGGCTGCATCACGAGATGCTGCGGCAGAACCTGCGCAAGGCCGACCTTGTGCGCATGCTCGGCTGGAAGCCGATGCAGGTGGACCGGCTGCTCGACCTGCGCCACGGCTCGCGTCTCGACCAGTTGGAGCAGGCCTTCGCCGCGCTCGGCAAGCGCCTCGAGATCGGCGTGAAGGACGCGGCCTGAGCCTTGTCCGGCCAGCTCCTCGACAACCCGGTCTGGCACGCGCTCGGTGGTCCGCACATCCCCCTGCGCCAGGATTTTGGGCCCGTCCGGCGCTACAGGCCGGACGTCGCCCTGTTCGCCGCGTTCGAAGCGCCCGCCGCGGAGCCGCTGGACGGGCTCATTGCCGCAATCCCCGAAGCCGGCGGCGCCGCGCTCGTGACGCCGGCGCCGGTCGACGTGCCGGCCGGTCTCTCGGCAATGCGCGTGCTGCCGGTCCTGCAGATGGTCGCCGCAACGCCGCGGCCGGTCGCACCAGCGACCGACGCCATCGATCTTGGTGACGAGCACGTTCCCCAGATGCTCGAACTGGTGCAACTCACCCAGCCCGGACCGTTCGCGGCCCGCACCATCGAGATGGGTCGGTATATCGGCATCATGGAGGGTGACGCGCTCGTCGCCATGGCCGGCGAGCGCATGCGGCTGCCGGGCTACACAGAGGTCAGCGCCGTCTGCACCCACCCGGATCATCGCGGCCGCGGCCATGCCAAGCGGCTGGTCTCGACCCTCCTGCACGACATTACCGGCCGCCGCGAGACCGCCTTCCTCCACGTCCTTCCGGACAACCGCGCCGCCATCACGGCCTACGAAGCCCTCGGCTTTACCGGTCGGCGCGAGATGACGTTCACGGCATTCGCCCGGGCCTAGTCGGCCAGCAACCGCGCGCGTTCCTCCCAGGTCTCGTGCTTCTGCGGCTTAACGAAAATGGCCGTAACCTCGGGATGGTTCGTGTGCAGATGCGCTTCCAGCCTCTCGATGCAGGCCTCGATTTCCGGCGTACGCAGCTCGTCGCGGAAATCGGCGCTCAGCGCAGCTACTACTTGGTCAGGCCCGAGTTGCGACGTGACGACGCCGTTCACCTTACGGATCGCCGGGTCGGCCGCGGCGATCGCGACGATGGCCCGCTGCAGCTCGGGCAGTGCGGGTTCCCCGATCAGCAGATTCTTGCTTTCGCGCGCGAGGAAGATGGCCGTGCCGGCCAGCAGGAGGCCGATGCCGATCGACCCCACCCCGTCGAGTTCATGGATGCCCGTGATCTGCGCGGCGAAGATGCTGACGAAGGCGATGAGGAGACCAAGCAGCGCCACGCTGTCCTCGACCAGCACGGTAAACGTCGTCGGGTCCTTGCTGCGCTTGATCGCCGCGACATAGCCGAGCCGGCCCTTCTCCTTGCCGAACTCCTTGAACGCCACCCACCAGCTCACGCCTTCGAAGACCACGGAAAGACCCAGCACGATGTAGTTGACCGTCGGGTTCTCGATCGGCTCGGGGTCGAGGATGTGGATCACGCCCTCATAGAGCGAAACCCCTGCGCCCAACGCGAAGATCAGCAGGGCGACGACGAAGCTCCAGAAGTAGAGTTCGCGGCCATGCCCAAACGGATGCCCTGTATCCGGCGGCCGTTCGGCGCGGTGCAGACCATAGAGCAGCAGCAACTCGTTGCCAGTGTCGACGAGCGAATGCACACCTTCGCTCAGCATGGCCGAGCTGCCGGTCCATGCCGCGGCGACGAACTTGGTGATGGCGATCAGCCCATTGCCGACAAGGGCGGCGTAGACGACGAGCCTTGATCCCGATTGCGCGGCCATCCGGTGCTCCAGCAGCTTTGCCGATGCGGGCAGAACTGTCCTGGGGCAGGGGCCGTTCCTTTGCGACCGGTCAGGCGACCTTGCCGTTGGGCAGCGGCGTGCCTTCGGCGACGAGCTTCTTCTCGGCCAGCGCGGTCCAGAAATCTGCCGGGATCGGCGTGTTCCACCACTCGAGAATGCCGTCGAGTTCGGCGGGCGATTTCGGGCCCGGCAGCACGTTGCACACGGCCTGATGCGCGAGCGGGAACTGCAGCGCCGCCGCGCCGATCGGCACGTTCCACTCGCGGCAGAAGTCCTCCAGCGCCCGCACCCGTTGCGTGATGTGCTCGGGGGCGGCGGCGTAGTTCCACTTGCCCGTCCCCATC
>DATCRS010000092.1:0-7809 GCA_036568845.1 Devosia sp.
CCCGACGCGCGGGACAATGCCAGAAACCCCGGTCCCCGGAGGCGGATGCCGTCTCACTAAACAAATACCAGAGGCGGTATCCGCCTCCGGGCCCGTCACGCTCTTTGACATCCCCGGAGGGTCACACCCGGCCGGTGCATCAGTGTGCCCCGACGTCTCAGTCGGGTCTCCCTCCCCCTTGTGGGGAGGGCAAGCAGAGCTAGGCGCGCAAGCGCCGTAGCGGCGCTAGGGTGGGGGTGGCAACTCGCACCGGCGCGTGGCTTACCCCCACCCAGCTTCGCTAAGGTCCTCAGGGACCTAAGCTGCGCTGCCCTCCCCACAGGGGGGAGGGCGACTGGGAGACTCGCTATGACCTCAGCCCCAAGAACGCCTCGATCAGCCCGTGCCCATCGGGAGAATCCCACTCGGCTGGGCCCTGCAGCACTGCGAGCTCGCAGCCCTTTTCGTCGACCAGGACGGAGGCGGGGAGGCCGGCGGAGACAGCGGTGGTCTTGAGGCGGTTGATGACCTCGAACGAGTTGGCTTCGGCATAGAGCGGCAGGTTGGGCCAGTTGCCATCGGCCAGGAACTTGGCCCCTTTGGCCGGGTCGGTCTCGCCGGTATTGACCGGCAGAACCATGAACGTGTCCGAATTGTACTTCTGGGCCAGGGCGTTGAGCGCCGGCATCTCCTCGCGGCAGGGGATGCACCAGCTCGCCCAGAAGTTGATGAGGAGGCGCTTGCCGGCAAAGCTCTCGACCGTCAGGGGCTGACCCGCCGCGTCCTTCAGCGCCATGTCGGCGTAGCTGCGACCCTGCCCGGTGCCATTGACGCCGGCGAGCTCGCCGAGCGCAGCGGCATCGAGCTTGGCGGCTTCGACCGTGTTGGCTGGACATGCGGCGGCCTGGCTCGAATTGTTGCCAACCCAGAGGGTAATCGCTAGAGCTACCGCCGCGCTCAAAAGGGCGAGAACGAGCACGCGCCGGGGCTGCAATCTTGCGGGTTTGGGCGCCTGGTCGGTCATATAAGGTTCCACGGAGTTCCGATGAGCAATCGCATGTGGGGCGGGCGGTTTGCCTCCGGCCCCGACGCCATCATGGAAGAGATCAACGCCTCCATCGGCTTCGATCACCGGCTCTACCGGCAGGACATTGCCGGGTCAATTGCACATGCCCGCATGCTGGCGGCGAGCGGCATTTTGACCGAGGCCGACCGCGACGCGATCGTCAGAGGTCTCGGCGATGTGCTGGCCGAGATCGAGTCACAGAAGTTCACGTTCTCGCGGTCGCTGGAAGACATCCATATGAACGTGGAGAGCCGTTTGAAGGAGCTGATCGGCGATGCCGCCGGCCGGCTCCACACGGCGCGCAGCCGCAACGACCAGGTGGCAACCGACTTCCGGCTCTATGTCCGGGACGCCATCGACACCATCGCCGCGCAGATCAAGGTGCTGCAGATCGCGCTCGTGGACCGCGCCGAGCAGGAAGCCGAGACCATCATGCCCGGCTTCACCCACCTGCAGAACGCGCAGCCGGTAACCTTCGGCCACCACCTGCTGGCCTATGTCGAAATGCTCGGCCGCGACGCCGGCCGCTTCGCCGATGCGCGCAAGCGCCTCAACGAGAACCCGCTGGGTTCGGCGGCGCTGGCGGGCACTCCCTACCCCATCGACCGCGACGCGACGACCGAGGCGCTGGGCTTCGACCGGCCGACCGCCAATTCGCTCGATGCCGTCTCCGACCGCGACTTCGTGCTGGAGACACTGAGCGCCGCGACGCTCTGCGCCATGCATCTTTCCCGTTTTGCCGAGGAAATGGTGATCTGGAGCTCGGCGCAGTTCGGGTTCGTCAGACTCTCGGACAAGTTCACCACCGGGTCCTCGATCATGCCGCAGAAGCGGAACCCGGACGCCGCCGAGCTGGTGCGCGCCAAGATCGGCCGCATCCTCGGCGCGCTGACCTCGCTGCTGGTGGTGATGAAGGGCCTGCCGCTCGCCTATTCCAAGGACATGCAGGAAGACAAGGAGGTCGCGTTCGATGCCCTCGACTCCCTCAGCCTGTCGCTGGCGGCGATGACCGGCATGGTCGGCGACATGATGCCCAACCGCGAGAACATGCGCGCCTCGGCCGCCGCCGGCTTTTCGACGGCGACCGATCTCGCCGACTGGCTGGTGCGCGAGGCCAATATCCCGTTCCGTGAGGCGCACCACATCACCGGACAGGTTGTGGCACTGGCCGAGCAGAAGGGCTGCGGCCTCGACGGCCTGACCATCGAGGATTTCAAGTTCGTCGACCCGCGCATCGACAGCCGCGTGCACAAGGTGCTGTCGGTCGAGGCTTCGGTCGCCAGCCGCAAGAGCTACGGCGGCACTGCGCCGGAAAACGTGCTGGCCCAGGCAGCACGCTGGAAGGAAATGCTGACCGGCGAGAAGACTGAGCCGCGCAAGGTAAGAAAGCCCGGCGGCCACGGTGAAGGGGCGACGGAGTAGTCGCCTCTTGCACCGGCTCTACGGCCGATGCACCCTCGACACATGCCAAAGCCGATGCGTCTCACCCAGCGCCATGTCGACCTCATGCGCCGGGAGATCCCCGACCCCGGACCGCAGCTCATCGAGGGATTCCGTCCGGCGACAGATGAGGACTACGCGCAGATCGTCCGGGACATGCAGCGGACACGGCCCGAAGGTCCATTCTGGCTCTTTGCCTATGGCTCACTGATCTGGCGGCCGGAGACGGCGTTCGAGGAAAGGCTGGTGGCAACCGCCCGCGGCTGGCACAGGCGCTTCTGCCTCGGCTGGGACTATCGCTATCGCGGCAGCCCGGAGACCCCCGGTCTGATGATGGCGCTCGACCGCGGCGGCCAGTGCAAGGGCGCGATCTTCCGTTTGCCCGAAGCGGCGCTAGAGGAAGAGCTGCACAAGCTCATCCGCCGCGAGCAATCGATGGTACCTTCGGCCTTTCCCTGGCGCTGGATCGACGTAACCACCGCCGAGGGGCCGAAAAAAGCTCTGACCTTCGCTATGGATCGCAGCTCCAAGCGCTACGTCGCCGGCCTGGGCGACAATGAGCTTGCCGACATTTTGGCGACGGCCTGCGGTTTCCGCGGCTCGATGGCGGAGTACCTGTTCTCGACCGTTTCCATCCTCGACAGCATGGGCATTCGCGACCGCAACCTCTGGAGGCTGCAGGAGCTGGTCGCCGAGCGCATCGAGGCGATGCACCCGGCTTCCTGAGGCCGGCGATATCGACTATTGAAGGCGCCACCAAGTTTCCCGGGGGCGTGCGTGGTTCACCACTTCCAGTATCGCGATGAGCGGCTTTTTGCCGAGGATGTCGACCTGACGGCGCTGGCGGGGAAGGTCGGGACGCCGTTTTACGTCTATTCCGCCGCGACGCTCCGCCGCCACGTCCGCGTGATGCAGGAGGCCTTTGCCGGCATCGAGACCCTTGTCGCCTATGCGATGAAGGCCAACTCCAACCAGGCTGTGCTGAGGCTGATGGCCAAGGAGGGCGTCGGCGCCGACGTGGTCTCCGGCGGCGAGCTGGAGCGTGCCATCGCCGCTGGCATCCCGGCCGAAAAGATCGTGTTCTCGGGCGTCGGCAAGACCGTTGCCGAGATGAAGCGGGGGCTGGAGCTCGGCATCCTCTGCTTTAACCTCGAAAGCGAGCCTGAGCTCGAGCGGCTGAGCCAAATCGCTGCCTCGATGGGCAAGGTTGCGCCGGTCTCGGTGCGTATCAACCCCGACGTCGATGCGGGCACACACGCCAAGATCTCGACCGGCAAGAAGGAGAACAAGTTCGGCATCCCCTTCGCCCGGGCCCACGAGGTCTATCAGCGCATCGCCGAGCTGCCGGGGGTGAAGGCGGTCGGCGTCGACATGCATATCGGCAGCCAGATCACCGACATGGTGCCGTTCGACAACGCCTTCTGGCTCCTGGCGCAGCTGGTCAATGATTTGAAGGCCGACGGCCACGACATCCGCCATGCCGATGTCGGCGGCGGCCTGGGCATCCCCTACCATCACGACCAGGACGCCCCGCCCGATCCGCGCGCCTATGCCGAAGTGGTGCGCCGGCACGTGGGCAAGCTTGGCGTCTCACTGGTGCTCGAGCCGGGCCGGCTGATCGTCGGCAATGCCGGCATTCTGGTGACCAAGGTCGAGTATGTGAAGGAAGGCGAGAAGACCTTCGTCATCGTCGATGCGGCGATGAACGACCTCATCCGACCCACGCTCTATGAAGCCCATCACGACATCCAGCCGGTGATCCACTCCAATCGGCCGGCCGTCAAGGCCGATATCGTCGGCCCGGTCTGCGAGACCGGCGACTACCTGGCCAAGGACCGCAAGATCGAGGGCGTGGATGAGGGCGACCTCCTCGCCATCATGTCGGCCGGCGCCTATGGCGCGGTGATGGCCTCGACCTACAACTCGCGGCCGCTGATCCCCGAAGTACTGGTGGACGGCGACAAGTGGCACGTGATCCGCCCCCGCCGCTCGATCGAGGAACTGCTTGCGCTCGACAGCGTGCCGGACTGGCTCTAACCGAGGGCACGGTGCTGACAGGCATTGTCAGCAGCCCTTGCCTATCGTCAGGTCATCGAAGGGAGACTTCCGATGACCCAGCGCCTCACCGAACGCCAGCTCAACCGCGCTACGCTTGCCCGCCAGATGCTGCTCGAACGCAGCGACACGGCACCGGAGGACGCGGTGGGGTTCCTGCTCGGGCAGCAGGGCCAGCAGTCGCAGGACCCCTATATCGGCCTCTGGAGCCGGTTGAAGGATTTCCGTCATGAGGCGCTGACCGGGCTCATTACGGAGCGGAAGCTGCTACGCGCCACCTCGATGCGCGCCACGCTCCATCTTCACACGGTCAACGACATGATCGGCCTCCGCGAATTCGTGCAGCCCGTCGTGGAGCGGATGTGGCAATCGGCCTTCGGCAAGCGCCGGTTCGGCGCGAACGACAAGGCCACGGTGCACAAAGCCGGCGTCAAGCTGTTGGACAAGGGACCCATGACCGCCAATGAGCTCGGCAAGGCGCTGCAGGAGCAGTTCCCCGAGGGCGAACAGCTGGCGAAGTCCGTGTTGATGCAGGTGTTGGAGGTGCTGATCCAGATCCCGCCGACCCGCATCTGGGGCTCGGGCCATGCACCCATCCTCACCCGGATCGAGAACTGGGTGCCGGGCCCCTATTCCCGCCCGATCCCTCCGGAAACCCTGGTGCGGCGCTATCTCGCCGCCTACGGCCCCGCGAGCGTCATGGATATGCAGGCCTGGTGCGGCATGACCAAGCTCGGCGCAGCATTCGAGGCGCTACGGCCCGAAATCCTGACCTTCGAGGGTGAGGACGGCCGCGAGCTCTTCGACCTGCCCGACGCGCCGCGGCCGGACGCGGACGTAGCGGCGCCGGTACGTTTCCTGCCGCTCTACGACAATGTCTATCTAGGCTTCGACAACCGCCGGAGGATGCTGGAGGAGAACGATGTGAAGCGCGTCAACATGCTGCGCGAGTTCAAGCCGGCGGTGCTGATCGATGGCATTGTCGCAGCCGGCTGGGTGGTCACCGAGAAGAAAGGCGCCGCTCTGCTCGAGATCGAGCCCTACCACGCCATCAGCAAGAAGCAGCGACGCGAAGTGGAGGAGGAAGGCCAGAAGTTCCTCAATTTCATGCGCGAGGACGCGAAAAGCTACGACGTGGTCGTCGGCCCCAATCCCTAGTGGCCATTGATCGCCTGGCGGGCGAGGGAAACCACTTCGACAGGCCTGCCTTCGAGCGCATCGGAAACCTTCTCCATCAACGTCTGCAGGGTGAAGGGCTTGGGGATCACGTCATAGATCAGTGTCTCGAGTCCGTGCGCGCGCTCGCGCTGGTCGGCGAAGCCGGTCATGAGGACAATGGTGAGCTCGGGCCACGCGGCCGCGACATTGAGGGCGAGCGCAATGCCGTCCATCACCGGCATCTTGATGTCGGAGAGGAGCAGGTCGAAGGCGCCCTGCTTTTCCTGCAGGATTTCGGCGGCCAGCCCGCCATCCTCGGCTTCGGTGATCTCGTGGCCGGCATGAACGAGGGCGCGGGCCACGAACTGCCGCACATTCTCGTCGTCTTCGGCGATGAGGATCCTGGCCATCAGTGTTGCGCCTCCTGGGCGGGTGCGGGATTGGACGGGGCGGCTGCCGGCTGCGGCACGGGGACAATCTTGGCCTGCGCCGCAGCGACGCGGCTTCGGGCGAAGCTCAGCCGGACCCTGGTGGCGCCGGCCGGCGGGGCCGTGATTTGCGTAGTGAAGTCGACCACCTGGCCGGATTGAAGCTCGGACGTCTCAGGCTGCACGCTCCACTCATAGAGCGGTTCCCTGGCATCATTGAGGAGCGTGACGACAACGGGCGGCACCGGCGTGGTGCCAGCGGCGACGGAATAGATGCGCGCATCGACCTGCATCACGTCGGCACCGCGCCGCAGGGCGAGCAGCGTCTTGACGTCGCGGAACTCCAGGCCAACCACGTTGACCCCCAGACCCAGCGCCTCGTACGTGCCGGCGAGATCGGGGAAGAGACGCACGATATCGGTGCGAAGGCTGAAGCCGATGCCGATGAGCAGCGCCAGGGTGACAAGGCCCGTGACGCGAAGGATGCGGCGCACGCGCGCGAGCGGCAACTGCCGGGTGAGCAGGTCCTGGCGTTGATCGAAGGCCTTCTGCCGCTTCTTTTGGGCCACCGGATCGGGTGACTTGGTGGCGGACTGCGAGTCGGCCGCCTTGGGCGCGATGGCGGCCTTGATCTCTTCGATCGAGCGCTGCAGCTCGGTTTCAGGTCCGGCGGCGGGAGGCGCGACGGCTGCTTCGGCGGCGGCACGCTGCTCGGCCTCGAACTCGGCGTCGAGCTCGGCCTCGTCCGTCGGATCGAACATCTCGTCCGCATCGGCCGCCCGGATTCTCGGGGCGGGAACCGGCACCGGCTTGGGCAGCGGTGGCGGCTCGATCACCTTTTCGGCATGGGCCTGCCAGGCCTTGCCGCAATGGGCACACTGCACCTGCCGGCCCTTGGCGCCGATCGTATCGGCCGGCACCTGGTAGCGCGTGCTACAGTGCGGGCAGATGATCACGACGGTCTTGGGTTGGGGGGCGGCCATAGGCACTGACCCTAACGGTGGCCGGTTAAGACTCCTCAAATCCGCGTGCGACCGGAATTTGGCTGCATTTTTCCCCAACAGGCGGGCGGACGCACCGACCTCTAAGGGTATGATGCGGCAGAGCTGATTCGGAGCAAATGACGAGCGTGATCGAGTTCACCAATGTCGGCCTGCGCTATGGCCAAGGTCCGGAAATCCTCAGGGACCTGACATTTCGCATCGAGCCGGGCTCGTTTCACTTTCTCACAGGCCCCTCGGGGTCGGGCAAGACCTCACTCCTGAGGCTGCTCCTGCTCTCGCTGAAACCCAGCCGCGGGCAAGTACAGCTCTTCGGCAAGGACGTCTCGGCGCTCGACCAGGATTCGCTCCTGCAGATGCGGCGCCATATCGGCATCGTCTTCCAGGAATTCCGCCTGCTCGACCATCTGACGACGTTCGAGAACGTCGCCCTGCCGCTTCGGGTGCTGGGGCAGCCCGAAAGCGCCTATCGCGACAACGTCACCGAACTCCTGCAATGGGTCGGACTCGGCGAGCGGATGGATGCGCACCCGCCGCTGCTCTCGGGCGGCGAAAAGCAGCGCGCCGCCATTGCTCGCGCGGTGATCGGCCGGCCGGACATCCTGCTGGCCGACGAACCGACCGGCAATGTCGATCCTGAGCTGTCGCTGCGGCTCGTACGCCTCTTTGCCGAGCTCAACCG
>DATCRS010000093.1:0-2889 GCA_036568845.1 Devosia sp.
GAATGGAAATCGACGGCAGGCCGAAAATGTTGAACGGCGAGCAATTCGAGGTGATGCGAGGATCGGTCGGCTTGGTGTCGTAGGCCCGCTTGATCAGATCGTCGAGCAGCGGCGGCAGGATGCGGTGCGTCGGGACGACCACGAGGTCGACCCCGGCAGCAGTGAAGGCGTCGTCGATGGTGCGGCGCAGCAGCTGATTTTCCCACATGCCCTTCACGTAGTCGAGGGCGGTGCCGCCGTTTTCCTTCGCGAGCGCTTCCAGCCGGCGACGCTCGGGGAGCATGTAGAGGTTGGCGGAGTTCTTCACGTAAGTCTCATGCCAAGCCAGGGTCTCCGCGCTACCCGCCGGGGCTCGGACGGCCGGCGGCAGCGCCATCTCGTGGGAACCCGCCGTGAGGGAATTCAGCACTTCAATGGCGGCAGCAACGGCGGCCTCCACCTCGGGATCGACGTGATCGAAATAACCGACGGGCAGGCCGATCTTGAAGCCCTTGACCGGCTGGTGCATGGCGGCGACATAGTCCTCCGCCGGATGCTCGACGCTGGTGATGTCGAGTTTGTCGTAGCCCGCGAGGACGTTGAGCATGATGGCGGTATCCTCGACGGTGCGAGTCATCGGACCGGCGTGGTCCAAGGAGACGCGCAAGGGAATGATGCCGCGAATCGGGACGAGACCGTAGGTGGGCTTGAGGCCCACGATGCCGGAGAACGAAGCCGGCATGCGGATGGACCCGCCGGTGTCGGTGCCGATCGCGCCGTACGCGAGGAAGGCCGAGATCGCCGCGCCCGAGCCCGAGGAGGATCCGCCGGTGTTGTGCGCGAGGTTCCAGGGATTGCGCGCCGGACCGAAGTAGGAAGTCTCGCCGCCGCCCATGGCGAATTCCTGGAGATTCGTCTTGCCGATGATGACCGCGCCCGCCGCGACCAGCTTCGTGACAATCGTGGCGTCCTCCTTCGGGATGCGCTCGGCGAAGAGCGCGCTGCCGCCCGTGGTGCGGGCGGTCGTGGTGTCGATATTGTCCTTCAAGGCGATGGGCACGCCATGGAGCGGCCCCCGGAACTTTCCGGCCTTTTGCTCGGCATCCAGAACCTTTGCCTGTGCGAGGGCCTGATCCTTCATCACGGTGATGAAGGCGTCGAGTTTGGGGTTGTAGATGTCGATCCGGGCGAGACACGCCTCGGTCAGTTGCACCGAAGTGACCGTGCCCGCGCGAATGCGGGCGGCGGCTTCGGCGAGGGTGAGCGAGGCGAGATCCTCGGCGGCGCGCAGGGCGACACCGCCAAGGAGGACGACGGAGAGGAGGAAGACACGAATCAGTCGCATGGGTTTGAGAGGTCGAAGATTTGCTGGTGTTAGGTGCGGAAGGAACGATGAGGCGGACGATCAGATCGGCGGGCGCTGCCAGCCGCCCGAACGGGTTTCGAGGTAGCTGGCCACGGCGAGGCAGATGTCCTCGCGCCAGGGTGCGCAGACCACCTGCAAACCGATCGGCAGATTTTTCCCGTCGCTCGACGTGCCACAACGCACGACGACCGACGGCCAGCCCGTGCAATTGAAAGCGCCGGTGTAGGGCCAGCCGTTCGGCGCTCCCCCACCCCCGCCGCCCCCTTCGCCGGCCGCCAGGTCGATCGGCTGGGCCGGCTTCCCGGCCGTGGGGCAGATGAAGACATCGTAGGACTTCATCCAACCCAGCATGCGGGATTTGCACTGATCTTGTTTTTCCCAGGCCTCGACCATTTCGGCCGAACTCAAGGGCGTCGCGGTGGCCATGCTGGCCTTGCGGGAAGGGGCGATGTTCTTCGTGTTCCACCGGTCGGCGAGCCGCTGGTAGAACGCGCCGCCGTCGCCCCGGGAAAGTTTCGAGCGGGCGTCGGCCAGGTCCATGAGTATGTCCTGGGGAACATCCTCCTTAACACTGGTGACCGCCTCCTCCAGCCACTTGGCGGCTTGTCGCACCGTTTTCTTGGTGTCCTCGTCGGTGGCCTGACGACCGGTGGCACCGTTGTCCACGCAGAAGGCAACCTTGAGGGACTTCAGTTGGACCGCCGCCGGATCGGCCCAAGGCACGGGCGCACAGGAAGCGTCCTTGAAATCGGGACCGGCGATCAACGGTGTGATGAGCATGAGATCCTCGACCTTGCGGGTCATGGGTCCCAGCTGCTGCCACAGGTCGAAAATCCCGCCGTAATCGACGATGTGGCCGGTGCGCGGCACGCGGACCGACGTCGGCTTGATGCCGGCGATGCCGTTGTTGTGGGAGGGGCCGCGAATCGAGCCGCCCCAGTCGGAGCCGATGTCAAAGGCCGCGCCACCGGCGGCGACGATGGCGCCCGCACCGCCGGAAGAACCGGAGGTGGAGCGCGTCAGATCGTAGGGGTTGTGCGAGGAACCGTAGAGCAGGTTGGAAGCGGTGCTGATGCCGCTGAGTCCGCCGAGCGTGAATTCGGGGGTGTTGGTTTTTCCGAGCAGAATCGCACCCGCCGCCCGCACGCGGGCGACGACGGTGGCATCCTGTTTGGGAATGTACTGCTGCCGGCCGTAGGTCGCCCCCGTGGTGATCACGCCCTCGCTGTCGAGGGAGTCCTTGATCGTGATGGGGACGCCGTGAAGGGCGCCGAGGATCTTTCCGGAAGCGAGCGCGGCGTCGGCAGCCTGCGCCTCCTTGAGCGCGCGGGTGTAGCAGTTCATGACCACGGCATTGAGCCGGTCGTTCACCGCGAGCTGGCGGTCGATATAGGCCTTGGTGAGTTCGACCGAGGAGACTTTTTTCTCACGGATGAGCTGCGCCAGTTTGGTGGCCGACATGTAGATCAGATCCTCGGTCTTGTCGGTGGACGACACATATCCCGGCGCGGCCTTGGCCGACGAACTGAAGGCAGGCAACGCGG
>DATCRS010000094.1:0-4938 GCA_036568845.1 Devosia sp.
TCGGCGCCGGCGCTGGCTTGGCCTCGGCGGCAACCTTGGGCTCGACCGGCGCCGATTTCAGCGGCACGGAGAGAACGGGCTCGACGGGCGCCGGCTTTGGCACGTCACGGCTCTGCCAGTTGGAAAGGGGTTCAGGGGCGATAGCCGGGGCTGTGCCCGGCGGCTTGCCGAAATCGAACTGCGGGCCAAGTCCCGCCTTTGCTTCGGGTGCCGGGGACGCCACCGGTGGCGGCACGATTGGGTCGGTCTGCGGCGCAGGCGCGGCCGCGACCGGCTGGTTCATGCCTGGGATGCGAACGGTAGGTGCGGCTGCGGGGGCGCCAGCCGGCTTGGCCTCGGGCGCGGCGGCTGCGGGGGCAGCGGCCGGTGCCGGATTGGCCATTCCGGGGATACGCAACGGTGCGGGCGACGGCACGGTGGCCTCGTTCAGCGGCGACATCTTCAGTGCCGGCTCGGCCTTGGGTTCCCCGCCCTGAGCATTGGTCGCCATGAGCTTTGCCAGCTCGGCAATCAGGTCGTCGGACTTTTCCTGGCTCTCAGACATCTGCTGCGGCATCGCTGTCACGGAAAGTGCAGCGCCCCTTGGTTTTTTGGTCCCCGCACGACCCCCGCCGAGCGTAGCGGGCCAGAAATCACGCCAATGCGCCCGAATTATGAAAGCTCGGCAGGTGCGGAGACTCCCAAGATTCTGAGGCCATTGACCAAAACCTGACGCACCGCCCCTACCAGTGCGAGTCGAGCCAAGGTGAGTTTTGGAGCCTCGGCGTTAACAAATCGTAAGCCAATGTCTTCCTTGCCCTTGGCCCAGAAGCCGTGGAAAGCGCCCGCCACCTCGTAAAGATAAAATGCGACGCGATGCGGCTCGTGCGCAAGCGCCGCCTGCGCCACCGTGCGGGGCCACTGCGCCAGCACCCGGATCAGTTCGGCCTCCGCCGCCGAGGAAAGCAGCTCGATCTCGGCGCCCTTGAGAGCCGCCTCCGAGATATCCAGCCCCGGCATCTCCTTTTCGGCGTTGCGGAACACCGAGCAGGCGCGGGCATGCGCGTATTGCACGTAGAACACCGGGTTATCCCGGGTCTGCTCCTTGACGAGGTCGAAGTCGAAATCCATCGCGGCGTCGTTGCGCCGGAACAGCAGCATGAAGCGAGTTGCGTCAGAGCCCACCTCCTCGACCAGGTCTGAGAGCAGGATCAGGTCGCCCGAGCGCTTGCTCATCTTGAATGGTTCGCCGTTCTTCATCAGCCGCACCAGCTGGCAGATGCGCACGTCAATGTCGGCTTCGCCCTTGGAGACCGCCTTCACCGCCGCCTTGAGCCGCGAGACATAGCCCGAATGGTCGGCGCCAAGCACATTGACCATGTGCTTGAACCCGCGCAGGTATTTGTCGCGGTGATAGGCGATGTCCGCGGCAAAGTAGGTATAGGACCCATCCGACTTCACCAGCGGCCGGTCCACGTCGTCGCCATAGTCGGTGGCCCGGAACAACGTCTGCTCGCGGTCTTCCCAGTCCTCCGGCGTCTTGCCCTTAGGCGGCTCGAGCCGGCCCTGGTAGACCATGCCCTCGTCCCGCAGCCAATCCAGCGTGGTGTCGATCTCCTTGCCCTGCCCGTGCAGCGTCCGCTCCGAGAAGAACACATCGTGATGGATGTTGAGCTTGGCGAGGTCGGCCTTGATGAGCTCGAGCATCGCCGTGAGCACCCGATCCTTGACCAGCGGGATTACCTCGCTCTCGGGCCTGGCCAGCAGACTGTCGCCGAACTCGGCCTTCAGCGCCTCGCCGACGGGGATGAGGTAGTCGCCCGGGTAGAGGCCCGGCGGGATCTCGATGGTTTCGCCCAGCGCCTGGCGATAGCGCAGCAGCGTCGAGCGGGCGAGCGTATCGATCTGGCTGCCGGCATCGTTGATGTAGTACTCACGGGTCACGTCATAGCCGGAATAGGCCATCAGCGACGCCAGCGCGTCGCCGAACACGGCGCCGCGCGTATGGCCAACATGCATCGGCCCGGTCGGGTTGGCCGAAACATATTCGACATTCACCCGCTCGCCGCGGCCGATATCCGATTTGCCGAACCTCTCGCCTTCCGCCGCAATCGAGCGCAGCACCGCGAACCAGATCGGCCCGGCCAGCCGGAAGTTGAGGAAGCCCGGCCCCGCGACCGCGACCGAGGCGACGTCCTTGTCGTCCTTGAACGCCCCGGCCAGGGCCGTCGCGATCTCGCGCGGGTTCTTGCCCAGCGGCTTGGCGACCACCATCGCCGCATTGCTGGACAGGTCGCCATGCGCCGCGTCTCGCGGCGGCTCCACCACCAGGCGCGCCAGCGCCTCCTCGGTCACGTCCGGGTAGAGCGACTTGAGGGCGGCCGCAACGCGGTCCGCAAAGATGGCGAAAACGTCCATTGATCTTGTTCTTTCACAACCACGAGGGCCGCGTGGCCCTAGCCTATCGGACCTTTTCCGTCAAACAGCGCCGCGTGCTGCTCGAAGGCGTAGGGATCGGTCATGCCGGCCACGAAATCGCAGACGATCCGAGCCCGACCCGCCTCATCGTTGCTTCGTCGCCATGCCTCCGCCCAGCGCCCCGGCATCGTGCCGCCGGCGAGATAGGCATCGAAGAGCTCGGCCACCACTCCCTGGCTCCGCCGCACCGGCGCCATCACCGCCTCGTTGCGATAGACATTGTCGAAGAGGAACTGCTTGAGCCCCTTTTCGGCCACGCCGAACTCATCCGAGAAATGGATCAGCGTCCGTCCGGCGCTGCGCACATCATCGACGGTTTTAGGGGATAGCAGCTCGATCTCGTCCATGCTGGTGGCGATCACATCCTCGATCGCCGCGGTGATCAGCCGCCGCTGCACCTCATGCGCCTGGCGGTTCGGCTCGATGTCGGGCCACTTTTTCTGCACCTCGCGCACCAGCGGCCCAACCAGGGGGACGTCGACCAGATCGGCGAGGACGATCAGCTTGGCCCGCAGCGCGTCGTCGATGTCATGGGCGTTATAGGCAATGTCGTCGGCCACCGCCGCCGCCTGTGCCTCGAGGCTCGCGTAACTTCCCGGTGTGAGGTCGCCCGGCGCGGGGATGTCTTCCAGTCCGTTCGTACCGGTGACCGGCCCGTTATGCTTTAGGATTCCTTCGAGCGTTTCCCAGGTCAGGTTGAGCCCGTCATGCTCGGCATACCTGTTCTCGAGCCGGGTCACCACGCGCAGCGCCTGCAGGTTGTGGTCGAAGCCGCCGAACGGCGCCATTTTCTCGTTGAGGACGCGTTCACCCGCATGGCCAAACGGGGGATGACCGAGGTCATGGGCCAGCGCCACCGCCTCGGCGAGGTCCTCGTTGAGCCGCAGCGACCGTGCCATCGACCGAGCCATCTGGCTGACCTCCAGCGTATGCGTCAGCCGGGTGCGGAAATGCTGCCCCTCGTGATGGAGGAACACCTGCGTCTTGTGCTGCAGTCGCCGAAACGCCGTCGAATGGATGATCCGGTCCCTATCCCGTTGAAATTCCGAGCGGGTCGGGCTGTCCGAGGTGCCGTAGAGGCGTCCCCTGCTCAGCGCCGGGTGGGAGGCATAGGAGGCCAGTTCGCCCATTTTCCGAGCCTAAGCCCCTTTTCATCGTCACTCGACGATACTAGATTTGTCCTATCGCGCCGCTGCGCCGAAAGGTTCCTGATGTCCGTCGCTGCTCTAGCACCAAAAGATGTCGTTTTGACAGACCGTGCCGCCCGCCGGATCGGAAAAATCCTTGCCAAACAAGGCGAAGGCACGGTGCTGCGCATCCAGGTCGCCGGCGGCGGCTGCTCCGGCTTCCAGTATGAATACAAGCTCGTCAAGGAAACGCCGGCGGCGGACGACCTCGTCCTCACCAAGGACAGCGCCACCGTCCTCATCGATTCCCTCAGCCTCGAATTCATGGGTGGAGCGGAAATCGACTATGTCGACGACCTCATCGGCCAGTCCTTCGAGATCCGCAACCCCAACGCCGTTGCCGGCTGCGGCTGCGGCACCAGCTTCGCGGTCGCCTCCTAAGCCGTTCGATTGGCTTGAACCAAGCCCATGCAGCCATTAGCGTTCCTCCGATTCAGGAGGGACCCATGGATATCGTGAGCCGGCTCGACCGCGTGGTCGAGGATGCTGTTGCCGCCAACAAGATCGTCGGATCGGTCACGCTGGTCGGCCAACACGGCAAGCTGGTCTACGCCCGCGCCGCCGGCTGGCTCGATCGCGAAGCGCAGGTGCCGATGCGCCGCGATGCGATCTTTCGCCTTGCCTCCGTGACGAAACCGCTGGTCGCCGCGACGGCCCTTGCCATGGTTGAGCGCAACCTCCTCGGCCTAGATAACGCGGTGTCCGACCACCTGCCCTACTTCCGGCCCAAGGCACCGGATGGCAGCGAGGCGAAGATCGCGATCCGCCACCTCCTGACCCACACGTCAGGGCTCGGTTACGCGTTCAAGAACCCCAGGATCACCACCGGGCTGCAGCAAACCGACCTCGACCATGAGGCCAACCTGCGGCTGATTGCGGAGGAGCCGCTCCTCTTCGCCCCCGGCACCGGCTGGGAATACGGCGTCAGCATCGACGTCCTTGGCGCCATCATCGCTGCCATCCACGGTGGCACGCTGCACGACGCGCTGCAGAAATACGTCGCCGGACCGCTGAAGATGCGGGACACCGGCTTTTCCGTGACCGATCCGGCGCGCCTCGCAGTGCCCTATGCCGATGGCGTCGCCCCCATCCATCGCATGAACGACCCCGATACGGTGGTGAGTCCGGTCGATGGGAGCGTGCTCAGCTTTTCCCCGGGCCGCATCTTCAACACCAAAGCCTTCCAGTCCGGTGGCGCCGGAGCGGTCGGCACTGCCGACGATCTCTTCATCTTCTTCGACACGCTCCGCACCGGCGGCGGCGACATCCTCCGGCCGGAAACCGTCGAGGCGGG
>DATCRS010000095.1:0-10664 GCA_036568845.1 Devosia sp.
GGTTGACGTTGTCGGTCAAATCCTTCCAGGTGCCGCCGACGCCCTTCACATCGGCCTGGCCGCCGAGCTTGCCTTCGGTGCCCACTTCGCGCGCCACGCGGGTCACTTCCGAGGCGAAGGAGTTGAGCTGGTCCACCATGGTATTGATGGTGTTCTTGAGCTCGAGGATTTCGCCCTTCACGTCCACGGTGATCTTCTTGGAAAGGTCACCGGACGCCACTGCGGTGGTGACCTCGGCGATGTTGCGCACCTGGCCGGTGAGGTTCGCCGCCATGGCGTTGACATTGTCGGTGAGGTCTTTCCAGGTGCCGGCCACGCCGGGCACCTGGGCCTGACCACCGAGCTTGCCGTCGGTGCCCACCTCGCGGGCCACGCGGGTGACTTCCGAGGCAAACGAGTTGAGCTGGTCCACCATCGTATTGATGGTGTCCTTGAGCTCGAGGATTTCGCCCTTGGCAACGGCGGTGATCTTCTTGGAGAGGTCACCGGACGCCACCGCGGTGGTCACTTCGGCGATGTTGCGCACCTGGCCGGTCAAGTTGTCGGCCATGAGGTTGACATTGTCGGTGAGGTCTTTCCAGGTGCCGGCCACGCCGCGCACTTCGGCCTGGCCACCGAGCTTGCCCTCGGTACCGACTTCGCGGGCGACGCGCGTCACTTCCGAAGCGAAGCTGTTGAGCTGGTCCACCATGGTGTTGATGGTGTCCTTGAGCTCCAGGATTTCGCCCTTGGCGACGGCGGTGATCTTCTTGGAAAGGTCACCGGAAGCCACCGCGGTGGTGACCTCGGCGATGTTGCGGACCTGGCCGGTGAGGTTGTCGGCCATCAGGTTCACGTTTTCGGTGAGATCCTTCCACGTACCGGCAACGCCGGGGACCTGGGCCTGGCCGCCCAGCTTGCCGTCGGTGCCCACCTCGCGGGCCACGCGGGTGACTTCCGAAGCAAACGAGTTGAGCTGGTCCACCATGGTATTGATGGTGTTCTTGAGCTCGAGGATTTCGCCCTTCACGTCCACGGTGATCTTCTTGGAAAGGTCACCGGACGCCACTGCGGTGGTGACCTCGGCGATGTTGCGCACCTGGCCAGTGAGATTGTCGGCCATCAGGTTGACGTTGTCGGTGAGGTCCTTCCACGTACCGGCAACACCGGGCACCTGGGCCTGACCGCCCAGCTTGCCGTCGGTGCCCACTTCGCGCGCCACGCGGGTCACTTCCGAGGCGAAGGAGTTGAGCTGATCCACCATGGTGTTGATGGTGTTCTTCAACCCCAGGATCTCACCTTTCACATCCACCGTGATCTTCTTACTGAGGTCGCCGGACGCCACAGCCGTCGTCACCTCGGCGATGTTGCGTACCTGGGCGGTGAGATTGGTCGCCATGGCGTTGACGTTGTCGGTCAAATCTTTCCACGTGCCGGCGACACCCTTCACGCGGGCCTGGCCCCCGAGCTTGCCCTCGGTACCCACCTCGCGGGCCACGCGCGTCACTTCGGCGGCGAAGGAGGCGAGCTGGCCCACCATGGTGTTGACCACCTTGCCGATGCGCAGAAATTCGCCGCGCAGGGGACGGCCGTCGATCTCGACTTGCATGGATTGGGTGAGATCGCCCTTGGCGACGGCGCCGATGACGCGCGCCACCTCGGTGGTGGGCTGCACCATGTCCTCGATGAGTTCGTTGACCGAGCGCACAGCGGCGGCCCAGTTGCCCGACGCGTTGCGGACATGACCGCGCTCGCTGATGCGGCCGTCCTTGCCGACGACGCGTCCCAGGCGCTCGAACTCGCTGGTCAGTTGCCCGTTGAGCTCGACGATTTCGTTGAAGGTCTGCGCGATATCCGCGTCCAGGCCCGCTACGTCTTCGGGGAGGCGGACCGAGAAGTCGCCACGCCGAAACGATCGAAGCGCAGACAGAATCTGACGACGGTTGAGTTGTTCCTTGGCTGCCTCGATCCCCACAGAACTCTCCATGGCGCTGCACGTTGGGCGCGCTCCCGCGAAGATGCACCTCCGCGGTAAAAGAGAATTCCGGGTCCGGGATTCCGTTCCACGGAACTTGAGAAAATTGTGGCCAAACTGTTGCGGCGAGCGGCCAAGATGCTTATTCCCAACCTCAATCTGCAATTGTACGAGGTCTCGTGGACCAGCAACTCCTCGACTTGATCAAGCGTAGCGTGGGCTCGGTTTGGGCCCTCGAATTGCTGCTTGTGCTCAAGTCGTCGGGCCAGGCCTGGTCGGAGCAGGACCTGATCACCGAGCTCCGCAGCAGCCAGCTCGTGGTCAGCCAGTCGCTCGCTGGGCTGGCGGCCGGCGGGCTGATCGAAACGGGCCCCAAGGGCGCCCGCTACCATCCGGCGGACGAAGAGACGGCGCAGCTCGTCGACCGGCTGGAGCTCGAATATCGCAACCGTCCCGATGCAGTTCGGCGTGCTATCGTGGCGCCCGCGGACGACAAGCTCAAATCCTTCTCTGATGCCTTCTTGTGGGGGAAGCGGAAAGATGACTGAGGCTTTGCCGGTCACGATCTTCGCGCTCTGCCTTTTGGCCTGCGTGATCTGCGCCTTTCTGTTGCTGCGTGGCTATGCGCGGGGCGGGGCACGGCTGTTGCTCTGGACCGGGGGCTGCTTCGTCCTGCTCTCGGCCAACAACCTGCTGGTCATTCTCGACATCGTGGTATTTCCCTCGCTCGAGCTGCAGGGTTGGCGGCATGCCGCGTCGCTCGCGGCGGTCACGGTGCTCCTCGTCGGTCTCGTGTGGGAATCGGAGTAAGCGATGTTCGGCTTCGTCTCCGGCCTCATCACCATGGGCTTTCTGGCTGCGGGGCTCTTCTTCTTCCGCTTCTGGCGGCGAACGCACGATCGGCTGTTCGTCGCCTTTGCGGTGGCGTTCTGGTTGCTGGCGTTGAACCAGGGCCTCCTGGTGCTTGCCCCCGCCACGCCGGAGGAGCAAACCTGGTTCTACCTGCTGCGGCTCGCGGCCTTCGGCATCATCATCGCGGCCGTGCTGGCGAAGAACCGGCGCCGGCGCTAGCTGCTTTGACCTAAGTCCCTTCTTCGAGGAACGGCCGCCCGCGCGGCGAGCAGAAACCGATCCGGAAGTGCGGAGTTTAGCCGTGGTGAGCCGAGGAGCACGCCATGCAAGAACACTTCCCCACCCCGCCCTTCCCCAACCAGAAGCAGCCCATCCCCGGCTGGACCGACCGGATGGAACCGGTGCCCGACCATGGCGAGGAGAGCTATCGCGGCACAGGCCGGCTCGAGGGCAAGAAAACGCTGATCACCGGCGGCGATTCCGGCATCGGCCGGGCCGTCGCCATCGCCTTTGCGCGCGAGGGTGCAGACGTCGCCATCTCTTACCTCAACGAGCACGATGATGCCGAAGACACCAAGCAACTGGTGGTGGAGGCGGGGCGCAAGTGCTTGTTGATCCCCGGCGATATCTCGTCGTCCGAGCACTGCCGCGAGGTCATCCGGCAGACGGTCGAGGCATTCGGCCGCATCGACGTCCTGGTCAACAATGCGGCGCACCAGAACACCTTCGAGAGCATCGAGGAGATCCCGGACGAGGAGTGGGAGGTGACCTTTGCCACCAACATCTCGGCAATGTTCTATCTCACCAAGGCCGCGCTCAAGCACATGGGCGAGGGCGGCTCGATCATCAACACCTCGTCGATCAATGCCGACAAGCCGAACCAGACCCTGCTCCACTATGCCACCACCAAGGGCGCGATCCAGAACTTCTCCGGCGGGCTGGCGCAGCAGCTGGCGAGCAAGGGCATCCGGGTGAATACAGTCGCGCCGGGCCCGGTGTGGACGCCGCTCATACCCTCGACCATGCCGCCCGAGAAGGTGAAGGAATTCGGCACGCAGGTGCCGATGGGCCGGCCGGCACAGCCCAAGGAGTTGGCGCCGGTCTATGTGATGCTGGCGAGCGACGAGGCGAGCTACGTCTCGGGAGCCACCATCGCGGTCACTGGCGGCAAGCCGATCATTTAGGACGCACGGCAACGTCCGCCGGGGCCACTAATTGCCCCGGCAATTGACTCGCCGCCCCTCCACTGCTAATGCGTATTAGCTGCTAATGCGTATTAGCGACTTGTGGAGGGGAGCAATGAAGCGGCCGCGGCTCACACAGAGGGACATTGCGCGCATCGCCGGCGTCAGCCAGGCGACGGTGTCGCTGGTGCTCAACGACGCCAAGGCGGCCGCCGGGCGCATCCCCGACGAGACGCGAGAGCGGGTGCAGAAAGCGATCCGCGAGACCGGCTATGTCGCCGACCCGATTGCCCGCCGCATGGCCAAGGGTTTGAACCGCATCCTCGGCGTCTTCACATATGAGCCGGCCTTTCCGAGCGCGCAGGCCGACTTCTTCGCGCCGTTCCTCTTCGGCATCGAGGAGACGGCGCAGACGCTCGGCTACGACCTGCTTCTTCTGACCGGCGCGCCTGCAAACCGCGGCAAGCGCAGGATCTTCGACGAGAACAACCGCCTGCGGCTGGCCGACGGCTGCGTCATCCTCGGCCGCGAGTTCGACCGCGCCGAGCTCAAGCGGCTTATCGCGGGCGACTATCCCTTCGTTGCCGTCGGCCGCCGCGACCCGGTCGGCGGACCGACCGGCGGGCCGGTGCCCTATGTCGGCGCAGACTATGTGACCGCGACGGCGGAGATGGTTCGCCGTGCCAGGGCCAAGGGACACAGTATGCTCGCCTATGTGGGCCCGAGCAAAGGGGCCGAGTCCTCGGTCGACCGCTGGAACGGGTTCAACCTGGCTCTCGACGGCGCCGAGCTGGCGCTGCATGTGCCCGAAGTCGGCGGCAAGGCGCTGACCATGCTGGAAGCGATCCGGCGCTCGGGCGCAACCGTCGCGTTCTTCACCGAACTGGCCGATGCCGTCGTCGTCGATGCGGCCGCGCGCTCGCAGAACCTCTCGGTGCCCGGCGACCTCTCCATCGTCGTGCTCGGCAGCCACATCCGGCCGATGCAGTCGGGCACGCGCTTCACCACCTTCTCGATCCCGCGCGAAGAGATGGCGCGCCGCGCCACGCAGATGCTTTGCGAACGGATCGAGGCCAATGCCGCCGGCGGCCAGGTGCTGCTCGCCTGCGAACCGGTCGAGGGCGAAACCCTCGGCACCATCCAGCAAGAGACGGACCTCACGTGAAAGAATATTCGGCAGACATCGCGATCATTGGCGGCGGACTGGGTGGAGTCGCGGCGGCGCTCGGCGCCCTGCGCTCGGGCCGCACGGTGGTGATGACCGAGGAGTTCGACTGGCTCGGCGGACAGATGACCAGCCAGGCGGTGCCGCCCGACGAGCACAGCTGGGTCGAACAGTTCGGCATCACCCGCTCGTATCGGGCCCTGCGCAACGGCATCCGCCAATACTACCGTGACCACTATCCACTGACCGAGAAGAGCCGCGCCTGGGCCGACCTCAACCCCGGCGCCGGCTATGTCTCGCGCCTCTGCCACGAGCCGCGCGTCAGCCTTGCCGTCATGGAGGCAATGCTGGCGCCGTATCGCGGCGGTGGCAGGCTGACCGTGCTGCAGCCCTATAGGCCGGTCTCCGCCGAAGTCGACGGCGACCGCGTGCAATCGGTGACGCTGAGGCACCGCGACAGCGGCGAGCGGATCATCGTCACCGGCAAGTACATCATCGAAGCCACCGAGCTCGGCGACCTCTTGCCGATGACCGGCACCGAATACGTCACCGGCTTCGAGAGCCAGCGCGATACCGGGGAGCCGTCAGCGCCAAGCGAAGCACAGCCGACCAACTCGCAGGCCGTCTCCATCTGCTTTGCGATCGACCACGTCGACGGCAACCACACGATCGACAAGCCGCGCAACTACGAGAAGTGGCGCGCCTACACCCCGAGCTTCTGGGGCGGGCCGCTGCTCGGCTTCCGCGGGCCGCATCCGCGCACGCTGGAACTCACCACCCGCAGCTTCACGCCCAACCCGGTCGATGACCCGACACTGGTCGATGCCGACCAGCGCAAGAACGCCGGCGACAGCAATCTATGGACCTTCCGGCGCATCGCGGCGCGGCGCAATTTCGTGCCGGGCGCCTATGCGTCGGACATCTGCCTCGTCAACTGGCCGATGCTCGACTATTTCGAGCACCCGATCATCGACGTGCCCGAAGACGTCTACAAGCAGCGACTCGGCGAAGCGGCGGACCTCGCCTACTCGGTCTTCTACTGGCTGCAGACCGAAGCGCCGCGCGAGGATGGCGGACAGGGTTTCCCCGGCCTGCGCCTCCGCGGCGACATCACCGGCACCGACCATGGCCTCGCCATGGCGCCCTATATCCGCGAGAGCCGGCGCATCAGGGCGGTGACCACCGTGGTCGAGCAGGACCTGAGCTATGCGGTGCGCGGCGAGGCGGGTGCCGTGAACTACCGCGACAGCATCGGCATCGGCATGTACCGCATCGACCTCCATCCCTCGACGGGCGGCGACAACTACATCGACGTGGCCTCGTGCCCGTTCGAGATCCCGCTCGGTGCGCTGCTGCCGCAGCGGATCGCCAACATGATCCCGGCCGGCAAGACCATCGGCACCACGCACATCACCAATGGCTGCTACCGGCTGCATCCGGTCGAGTGGAACATCGGCGAGGTGGCTGGTCTCCTCGCCGCCTGGTGCCTCGACGAGGGCGTCACGCCGCACCAGGTGCAGGCCGACGACGCCAGGCTCGCCGACTTCCAGTCCCGGCTCCATGCCGAGGGCATCGAAACCCGCTGGCCCGACGTGCGGGGCTATTGACCAAGACGACAGTAAAGGGAGGAACCCAAATGAAACTCTTCGACCTCAGGATGGCGGCCCTCGCGGCCGGCATCGCAATCCCGATGGCGGCGATGCCGGCGATGGCAACCGATCTCCGCATGGCGATGTGGAGCGCCAATGAGGCGCATCTCAAACTCTTCAACGAGATCGCCGCCGCCTACACGGCAGCGCACCCGGACGTGAATGTCACCTTCGACTCGCTGCCCTTCGACGGCTACACCACGACCCTCACCACGCAGATTGCCGGCGGCAACGCACCGGACCTCGCCTGGATCCTCGAGACCACCGCCAGTGATTTCGTGAGCTCGGGTGCCCTGGCGCCGCTCAAGGCGACGTTCGAAGGCGCCGCGGACTATGACCTCGGCGATGTCACCGAGAGTGCCTTGGCGCTCTGGACCGCCGACGGCGAGATCTACGCCTATCCGTTCTCGACCTCGCCCTTCGGCATGTTCGTCAACAACGACCTCATCAAGGCCGCGGGCCAGAAGACGCCGGCCGAGCTGATCGCTGCGGGCGAATGGACCTGGGACAACGCCAATGCGATCAACACGGCCGTCGCCGCGTCGGGCAAGCAGGGCCTCATCGTCCGCGACTTCGACTACAAGGTCTGGGACAACCTCGCCGCGATCTGGAACGGCTGGGGCGCTTCGCCCTGGAGCGCCGACGGCAAGACCTGCACGTTCACCGACCAGCCGATGGTCGATGCGATGACCTTCATTCACAAGGCCATCTTCACCGACAAGGCGATGCCCGGCCCTGGCGTCAGCGCCGACTTCTTCGCCGGCGATGCGGCGATGACCATCACGCAGATTTCCCGCGCTTCGCTCCTCCCCAAGGAGAACCCGTTCGGCTGGGACCTGGCGCCGCTGCCCTCGGGTCCGGCCGGTGAGTATGCAGTTATCGGCCAGGCTGGCATCGGCGTCTTCGCTGCAGGCAAGAACCCTGATGTGGCGGCCGACTTCCTCGCCTTCTTCACCAGCCCGGAGAATGCCAAGAAGCTCGCGCAGTTCTTCCCGCCGCCGCGGGCAAGCCTCCTCAATGCCGAAGTGCTCGGTGCCGCCAATCCACTGCTCTCGCCCGAGCAGATCGAAGCCGTGGTGATCAAGGGCATCTCGACCGGCAAGGTGAAGCCCGGCCATGCCGGCTTCTCGGAAATCCAGCAGACGGCGCGCGCCGCCCTCGATGCCCTCTGGGTGCCGGATGCCGACGTGCCAGCGGTGCTGAAGTCCGTCTGCGACCGCATCCAGCCGATGCTGTGACAATCTGGGTCAGGGGTGGTGAAAGCCACCCCTCATCCGCCCTTCGGGCACCTTCTCCCTCAAGCGGAGAAGGCGACGGGGCACGATCTCGCGGAACCCTTCTCCCCTTGAGGGAGAAGGTGGCGCGCAGCGCCGGATGAGGGGTGACTCTCCACCGGCACACTCCAAGGAAGTCCCCCATGACCCCCGCCTCCGCCATCGCCGATCGACCGAAGCGGCCGTTGTGGACGATGGAGCGGCGCGAGTGGCTGGCGGGCTATCTCTTCGTCGCCCCGCAGCTCATCGGCATCGTGCTTTTCGTCTTGATCCCGCTGGGGCTCGTCGTCTGGTACTCGCTGCACGAATGGAATGTGCTGGCCGGCACCTTCCGCTTCGTCGGGGACGCCAACTACCACAAGCTTATCGCCGACCCGGCGCTCGGCGAGGTGCTGACCGCCACCGGCATCTTTTCGGCCGGGCTCGTGGTCTTCAACCTCTCGCTGGCGCTGCTGCTCGCGATCTTGGTCAACCAAAAGCTCAAGGGCATCACGGTCTTCCGAACCATCTTTTTTTCGCCGGTGGTGGTGTCGCTCGTTGCCTGGACCATCGTCTGGAGCTTCCTGCTGCAGGCCAATGGCGGCATCAACGGACTGCTGAAGGTCATCGGCATCGATGGACCCAACTGGCTGCGTTCGCCGCCAACCGCGATGGCATCGGTCATCGTGGTGCAGGTGTTCAAGAATGTCGGCCTCAATATGGTGCTGTTCCTCGCCGCCCTACAGGGCGTGCCGCGCGAGCTCTACGAAGCGGCGCGGATGGACGGCGCCGGCCGGTGGACGCAGTTCTACGCCATCACGCTGCCGCTGATCTCGCCGACCGTGCTGCTCACCATGATCATCACCATCGTGGGCTCGCTGCAGGTCTTCGCGCAGATCGCGGTGCTGACCCAGGGCGGGCCGGGCATGTCGACGACGGTCTTGGTCTACTACCTCTACCAGCAGGCGTTCCAGTTCCACCGCTTCGGCTACGGCGCCACCATCTCGATCCTGCTGTTCGTGATCGTCGCCATCCTCACTTTCGCGCAATGGCAGATGCGCAAGCGGATCGTCTTCTATGAGAACTGACCTCTCACCGCGCGCCAAGGTCGCGCTCTATGGCCTGCTCTGCGTGCTCGCCATCCCGTTCGTCTTTCCGACCTGGTGGATGGTGACGAGCTCAGTCAAACCCATCTCGGACATCTTCGCCTTTCCGCCCGAGATCATCCCGCGCGCCTTCGACTGGTCGACCTACGAGCAGGTGTTCCGGCTGCAGCCCTTCGCGCAGCAATACTGGAACTCGTGCTACATCGCGGCAATCGTCACCATCGGCACGATGGTGGTCTCGTCATTCGCCGGCTATGCCTTTGCGCGCATCAAGTTCCCGGGTGCGAACCTCCTCTTCATGGTCGTCCTGCTGGGGCTCCTGATCCCCAGCGAAGTCACCATCGTGCCGCTGTTCCAGATGTTCTTGAAATGGGGGATGGTCAACACCCACTGGCCGCTGATCCTGGTGCCGATCTTCGGCGCGCCGAGCGTCTTTGCCACCTTCGTGATGCGGCAGTTCTTCATCGCCCTGCCGGTGGAGCTCGAAGAGGCCGCGCGGGTAGACGGCCTAGGCCGGTTCGGCATCTTCTGGCGCATCGCGCTGCCCTTGGCGAAGCCCGCGCTGGCGGCCGTGGCGATCTTCACCTTCCTCCACTCGTGGAATCTCTATCTCGAGCCGATCGTCTTCCTGACGACGCCCCAGAACTTCACGCTGCCGCAGGCGCTGACGCAGTATGTCGACGTCTACCAGGGACCGATGTGGAACATTCAGCTGGCGGCGGCGACGCTCACCGCACTGCCGGTGCTGGTGGTCTTCATCTTCGCCCAGCGCCAGTTCATCGAGGGGCTGGCGCACACGGGGCTGAAGGGCTGAGCGGCTGGCCTTATGCCTTCGTGCCGACTGCCCTTCCCTTCGCCTTCTGCCCTTGGCTCCGGCAGCGACCATGGCTAACCTTGCTCCGATGCTGGACAGGCCGAGACAGTGAGCTCACCACATGTGCCGCCGCAAGCGGTCGCCGTCGTCGCTGCCGCAAGCGAGCCAGCGGCGCAAGGTGCTCCCCTCTTTCACTACCCCCACCCATCGGCCGCCACCCCGCGCCGGCTGCGGCCCGGGCCAAAAGGCACCGGCGGTTATGTCACCTCCCCCCTTGCGGGGGAGGGTCAGGGTGGGGGGTAGGAGAGCCACGATGAAGGTGTCCGAGACATCAAACCCCACCCCCAGCGTCACTGGCCCATCCACCCCCTCCCCTGTCCCCTCCCCGCAAGGGGGAGGGAGCTGCAAGCCTTTGCGCGCGTTGAGGAAAATGAACTTATCCCCGCGCTCTGGGGTGGGTGTAGATTCACCTGGTCAACTCCGCGGTGGACGGGAAGCGCGACGAACGCTGGCGGAGAGATTGCCGGGAGGGGGAAGGAGGTCGCTCCAAGCCCCTGGGCCAAGCGCACGGAGTTGGGAAGGCCAACCGACTCACTCCCGACGCGCGGGACAATGCCAGAAACCCCGGTCCCCGGAGGCGGATGTCGTCTCACTAAACAAATACCAGAGGCGGTATCCGCCTCCGGG